>CBDUGY010000072.1:0-14868 GCA_965367015.1 uncultured Ulvibacter sp. | reverse complement strand
ACTCCGTTAGCCAATACTCATTGAGTCTATCGATATACTCATGGGTGGCTGTAGATTGGTGATCCATATCATTAAAAAATTGAAAGGAAGTATTGGGGTCGTTAACATTAAAAAAGGGGTTTTCAGGTGTCGCTTGACCGTTATAACAACCATTACAATCATTCCACATTCTGTAATAAGGATTTTGACCGGTTGCATGATTGTAAACAACATCTAAAATAACAGCGATTCCGCGGGCGTGACATTCATCGATAAATGTTTTTAAGGCATTTTTTGTTCCGTAGTATTTATCTACTGCCATATGAAACCCAGGATTATATCCCCAACTAAGATTGCCATCAAATTCGTTCACAGGCATTAATTCGATCGCATTTACCGCAAGATTCTCGATATAATCTAATCGATCTGTAATCGCTTCATAACTATGTAGCTGATCAAAATCTCGAATCAACATTTCATAAATTACAAGATCTTCCTGCGCCGGTCTATCAAAATTATTAATCTGCCAATTAAATGGTGCTTCTCCCACAGTAAACCAACTTACCGCAAACTGTGTCTTTCCTAATGGATAATTGGGCAGGTTGGGGAAAGTGACAGCGTCTATAAAATTATCATCGAATTCGTTTAATACATATGTGGAGTAGGGGTCTGCAATAACGATTTCACCATCTACCACATATTGAAACAATACATTGCCATCTCCTGTATTAATTCCGTTAAGTGTGATCCAAAATCGATTGGTGGCGGCATCCTTATTTAAGAGATATGCATTTGTAAGTCGCCAATCGTTATCATTAAAATCGCCAATAACATGGACAAAATCTTTGTTTGGCGCATACAATACTAATGTAGCTTCGTCAGGATTTGAAGTATTTAAATTAATTCCATCCTTCATTCCGGCAGGAACAGGCGCATTTTGTGGATTGGGAGACAGAATTACATTGAAGGTTCTGGTAATTGTATTTCCTGATGTAGGTTCATTGATATTCAGTTGGAAGAACGTGTCTTCATTAACAGTATAGGAAGTTGTAAAATTCGTAATATTATTTTGCGTTTCAACCAAAACATCATTAGCTAACAGATCGAAATTTGCATTTACAGATGAAATGGCTTCAATAGATATTGAACCTCCGGCATTCACAATTGTATTCGCTTGGGAAGGGGAGATAAGGCTTACCTGAAAAGTACCGACTTCCACAAGAAAATCCTGCGTTTTGCGCTCTCCATTGCCCATGTCGCTTGCGTCCTTGGCTTTTGCTAAAAGTCCCATTCTTCCTATATCAGTATCTCCATAAAATATGGAAGGAGTTAGCGTATAAGAAAATGTTCCATTTCCGTTATTGGTGAACTTCTGACTCTCATTAGAATTCGTCCAAGAGCCATTGGTAGGTGAATCTCCGGCAGGTTGATCATTTGAATCGAAATACCAAGCCCATAGGTATATATCGGTTTCACCCCATAAGGATGGATTTATATTGGAAACTGTGATAGTAATTTCATCTGTAGCATCGAATGTAGGCGGATCTATTGCGAAAGTCGCATTTTGAACTTGTGCGAACCCTTGCGATGCAGCCATCAGTAGGAATATAGCAAGAAGAAGTTTTTTCATAGCGAAGAAAATTAACGTTAAAAAATAAAAAAGGAGGGTTTAGTGAGCCCTCCTTTTTCTGGTAAACAAATAATTAGTGAAAAAATTTGCAATCGAAATATTATTCTATAGAAATCACTTTATTAATATCATCTATAGTAAGGAAGTAAGCTCCTGTAGTACCAATAAATTTAAAGTTATTATCACCATCACCTGCATCTACAAAATTCGGATCAATTGTGTAGCCCTCTCCAACATAATAAGGATAATTTCTTCCGGAAGCCCAATCGGTAGCAACAGTAAAAAATCTAAAATTAGCATCACCGTCGCTTGTGAAGTTTACAAATCCGGAGTAAACACCTTCACCATCGCACATTGTTTGAATTGGATTATCCCAACTCCATCCGGCATCTGGTACACCAGCCCCAACAATCCAAAGCTGATCGTTTTCACAATCACCAAGAGGAGTTGGTTCGCCTAAAGTTATAGTCTTGTTAACAGTATCTAATTCTAAATAGTAAAGACCTGAGGTTCCTGTGAATTTAAAGTTGTTATCACCATCGCCCGCATCCACGAATAATGGATCGATAGTATATCCTTCACCAACAAAGTATGGATAATTTAATCCGGACGCCCAATCAGTTTCAACTTCAAAAAATCTAAAGTTAGCATCTCCATCGCTGCTGAAATCAATATTTCCAGAGTATACACCATTTCCGGTACATCCAATTTTATTTGGGGTATCCCATGACCATCCCGCGAATTTTACTCCAACGCCAACTAACCAAAGTTGATCTAGATCACACACAGCATTTCCTCCACCGGTATCTTCAGGTAATGTTAATACCATTGGTTGCGCTTCTGAAACGGTTGCATTACCACCACTCGTACCTATAGATGCGCTTAGGCGCCAGTAGATTGTTCCGGTGTTTGGTTCCGGCGTTGAAGGGTCTGCATCCAATCCTATTTCGTTAGCGTAGCCTAAAAGGTCACCAATCGTTTTCGAAATTTCGTTACCACTTGTTGCACCTTCAATAATCGGGTTTGCAAAATCAGGTGTATTAGAACGTTGGAGTTCGTAAGTTACGTTTGTTGGTTCTCCAAAGTTAGTATCATCCCAGGTAAAGCGCTCACCTAAGTTAGCGGCAGTTGTGGGAGTTAAAATATACTCAGGAGAGAAAGAGTTTGTAAAAGCAACAACGTCACCGTCTTGAGCCACAAATACTACATCGTCTTCTGTTTTACACGCATTGAAACCTAAGATGGTTACGAATGCAAGCATGAATATTGTTAAATTTTTCATTTGTTTCAATTATTTATTTATTAATAACCAGGATTTTGTACTAAGTTGGGATTCACACCAAGATCCGACGATGGAATTGGCATCAGGTCTCTAAAGGAAGCAGTAGTTGATCCCTGCGGAACATTACCTTTCCAAGCCCATACCCCATTTTCAGAGAACTGATTGAATCGAATTAGATCTGTTCTTCTGTGTCCTTCCCAATGTAATTCACGAGATCTTTCAGCAAGAATAAAATCTAATGTAAGATCGCTAGAAGTGATATTCCCACTATTGTCTCCATAGGCTCTCTCGCGCAATTCATTTACATAACCTACCGCCGTGCCTACACTTCCGCCACCATTTCGCACTACAGCTTCGGCATACATAAGATATATATCGGCTAAACGGAACATAGGAAAGTCTGAATCGGGATGATCATTAGGGTCAGACCCTGGAACACCATTTACATCTACATTTTTAAATTTTTCAACTGCATATCCTTGATTAAATGGCGGGATTGACTCAATTATCTTATTTTGCCCATCGGTATAGAAATTAGCTCTGCCATCTGGAGAAAGATCTTCTCCCGGGAATTGCTCTACAAAGTTTTGGGTTGTTCGTACACCAAACCATCCACCGTTTATTCCAAAGTTAACCGGATCCATACTACCTCCTACGGGTGCATGAACTAAAAAGGTCATCCCACCAAATGATTGGGTATTTAATCCGTCAAAAGTAATTGGAAAAATAGTTTCGACCTGAGAACCATTCGAATCGTTATCGGCTAAAAATAGGTACTCATAGGGTACTTGAGCAATGCTATAACCTGCTTGTATTACTTTGTTGGTGTAGGTTATAACTTCGCTATATCGACCGGTACCAGTATATACTTCGGCATTCAAATAAAGTTTTGCCAAAAGGCTCCAAACGGCTGCCTGATCTGCACGTCCGTATTCATTCTGTCTTGCCGGTACAATTGTACTTTCAATAGTTAACAATTCAGATTCGATATAATTAAATAAATCGGCTCTTTGAATTTGTTCGGGTAGGAAAGCACCAATAGGATCTGCTTCAGTCACAAATGGAACGTTTCCGTAGAGATCCATAAAATGCCAATAGCTTAACGCTCGCATGAATCTAGCTTCTGCTCTGTAGTTGCCAATTTGGGCAAGTAGATCACCGGTAACTCCGCGCTGGGCTAATAGCTCAGGTGAAGTCTGTCTAAGAAATTCATTTGTTAGCGTAATTTGATATGCAATTCGAGTATACATAGTTCGAATAAACTCATTACCAGAGGTCCAGTTTTGAGCGTGTAAATTTCTTATTGTACCATCATCCCAACCAATTACTGCTTCATCGGTTGTGAGTTCTTGCATCTTCCAATAAAGGCGCAAGTAGTTGGAGAAACCTTCGTCTAATCCGGCCAAATCGGGATTTCCTGCCGGACCTTCTTGTCCGCTCAAAGAAATTCCAGCATAAATTTTTGCGAGAAAAGCTCTATAAGCAGTTGGGTCGTCGAAAGCATTAGCAGAGGTTACTCGGCCATCTTCCGGTATAAGATCTAATTCCTTTTCACAAGACGCCATAAATAGCGAGATTGTAAGAAGTAAAAGAAATGATTTTACGTTTTTAAACATAGCTGTGTTTTTAATATGTGAAATTAAGACCTACTACAAAACCACGCGGCCTTGGATAAAAGTTATTGTCGATACCATTGCTAATCTCAGGATCAATACCGTCATATTCGGTGATCGTAAATAGATTCGTTCCGGTAAGTGTCGCTCTAAGAGTAATTTTTTCCATAGGGACTGTGTATCCAATAGATGCATTGTCTAATTTAAGAAAGTCTGCTCTGGATATATAATAATCTGAGAAAAATTGACCACTTGTAAAGTTAGTATTCAATAGGTCAGTACTACCATTTCTGAAGAAATCTCCTGGGGCTTCCAGAGTATTACCTAAATAACCCGTACTCGAATTTACATTGTTGTATACGTAGTTTCCAAGACTACCTCTTAATGTGAAATTAAAGTCGAAGTTTTTATAGGTCATTCTGGAAGAGAATCCGTAGTAAGCATCGGGAGTTCCTTTTTTATATGCTTGTTTATCCGCATCTGTAATCTGGTTATCACCATTTACATCTACATAGGCTCCTTCTATTGGAGTACCATTAGAATCGTACAATTGTCGATACACAAAGAAGGTACTTGGGTCATAACCCGGTCTGTACAGCTGAATCTTATTTCCAACACCACCAGAAATATCTCCCGTGGGTACAAAGAATTCTTCATCATCACTCAAACTAAGCTTAGTGATCTCTACTTCCTGTAATGATCCGTTGGCGTTGATATTCCATGTGAAATTTTCTGTGGATGCCAAATTAAGGTCTATATTCAATTCTGCACCCTTACTCTTAAGTGATCCAACATTTGTTAGAATTAGATCTGAAAGGTTAGAGCCTGCAGGTACAGTTACGATAGATAATAAATCATCAGTCTCTTTATAATATCCATCAAGATTCACATTCATTTTACCGTCGAAAAACCCGAAATCTAAACCAACATTGTACTGTCGTGTTTCTTCCCATTTTAAGTTTGGATCGAATTCTTCCGGTCGAATAGTGGTAACGAATTCATTTCCAAACTGCACACTTGCCGAAGATTGTCCCGGTGAATATACACCCAAATACGCGTAATTATTTGATACTTCCTGATTTCCTGTAACTCCATATCCTGCTCTTAATTTAAGATTTGAGAATAGATTCGAGTTTTCAAGAAACTTTTCATTTTTTAATTTCCATCCAATAGAAACGGCAGGGAAACCACTCCATCGATTATCGATGCCAAATCTTGAAGAACCATCACGTCTGTAACTTGCGGAGATTAAATACTTATCGGATATATCAAAACTTAAACGTCCAAAGTAAGATTCTAAGGCATTTCTATTAATAATAGTTGGATCCGGTCCAAAAACCCCATCCCTCGTTTGCGATTTATCGGATCTAATGTAAAATTCCTGATACGCATGACCAGCAAGAATATCATATTTAATCTGACCAAAGTTATTCTTGTAGTTTAATGTTAAGTCAAGGTTTGTATTTCTGTTTATTCCGGTATAGAAATTTCTGAATTGACCATTTTGTTGCGTGGCCGAATTTTCATCGATATATTGTTTACCGTCGATCTCTGAATAATCAAATCCACCATTGGCAATGAATCGAAGCTCGGGAATATAAGGTATTTTTAAATCGACATTAAGATTTGTAATATTCCTTTTATTTCTAGCTCTGTTATCATCTTGAACTAACTGAGCAACAGGATTTCTTGGTGCTAAAGTTACGGGACTACCGTCAGGTTGCGTATATTCAAAAAAGCCGTCAAAAATACTTCCTTCACTATAAACAGGTTGAGTTGGGTCGAAAGCCGTGGCTCCACCAATCGCACCTTTTTCAGCATAAACATTATCGTTTAAACTTCCTTTAGTAGTAAGATTAATTTTTAATGAATTATCGAAGAAATTACTATTCAGGTTTAGAGTTAAAGCAGTTCTTCGGAATAGATCTTTACGAAGAATACCTTCTTTATTCGAAATATTGAAATTGGCACGATACTGAAATTGCTCAAATCCTTGAGAAACTGTAAGGTCGTGAATTCCACCTTCAGCGTTTCTATAAATTTGATCCTGCCAGTCGGTGCTGGATGAACCTAAGAAAGCTTCATTTGCCCCTTGATCCTGAACCAGCTGTCTGAACTCTTCAGCATTAAAAACATCTATAGTGTTTTGAGGACGGTCCATAGAAAATTGAATTCCGTATTCAACTTTGAGCGGGGCACCTCTTTTTCCTGATTTTGTAGTTATGATTACAACTCCATTAGAAGCTCTCGAACCATATATAGCGGTTGCAGATGCATCTTTAAGAATGGTGATATCTTCAATTTCGTTAGGGTTAATGGCGTTTAATTGATTTCTTACACCCTGAACTCCTCTTTGATCCAAGGGGATTCCATCAACGATAAATAGCGGGTCGTTAGACGCATTTAGAGATGAGCCACCACGGATTCTAATCTGAGATCCTTCACCCGGAGCACCACCTGAACTTGTAATACGCACACCAGGAGATTTTGCCACCAATAATTGATCTGGAGAAACTATAGAACCTTTGTTAAATTCTTCAGACGATATGGTAGTTACTGCGCCGGTAGCATCTTGTTTAGTAGTAGATCCATAACCGATTAAAAGTATTTCACCTAATTGAGCAAAATCTTCAACCATCGCAACATTAATAGATGACTGACCGGTATAATTTATTTTCTGATTTTTAAAACCTACATAAGAAAATACGATGACATCACCGGTATTTACATTTTGTAATGTATAATTTCCATCAAAATCTGAAGTGGTACCATTGGTCGTACCTTGAATTATAACGTTTGCTCCCGGGATTCCCAATCCGTTTGTCGAGTCGGTTATGGTACCGTTAACCGTAGATTGTGCAAAAAGGCCTAGGGGAATTAAGAAGATTCCTAATAGACATTTTTTTATTTGTTGTCTCATACAGGTTTAAGTTATTGATTTACAATGTGTTATAAAGACTATATTTTTACTTCCTTGCCAAATTTAACTTAATTTTAATGACTTCATAACAATTCCTTAACTCTACACTCTACGAAAACGTTTTCGTGTTGATAAGTTTTAAAACTTTAACATATTGCCAATTTTCTAAGGTTTTATTGCGAATAAGAAAGCATTGCTACAAATAGTTGAGCAATCTTTAATATCTTTATACGAGTATAAAAATATTTTTGTTTCATGCAGAAACTTACATTAAAAAAGATTTCCAAAGAATTAGATGTTTCTATTTCAACCGTTTCTAAGGCCTTAAGAGATAGTTCTGAAATTAGTGCAGATACAAGGCAAAAAATTAAAGCTTTTGCTAAACTATATAACTATAAACCTAATAATATTGCGTTAAGTCTGAAAAATAGGAAGACTAAAACACTTGGAGTTATAATTCCGGAAATAGTGCATCACTTTTTTACAACTGTTATCAGAGGCATAGAGAAAGTCGCTAATGAAAGAGGCTACAACGTTATTATAGGCCTATCTAATGAGTCATTTACAAAAGAAGTAATAAATATGGAAATGCTGGCTAATGGCAGTATTGATGGATTTATAATATCAGTTTCGAAAGAAACTCAATTACTCAGGGATTATCACCATCTATCTGAAACAATAAGTCAAGGAATGCCCATTATTATGTTTGATAGAACTGTACAGGAAATTGGCTGCGACAAGGTTGTAGTTGATGATATTCTGGGGGCCAAGAAAGCAGTAGAAAAATTGATTTCAATAGGATGTCGCAATATAGGTATTATAACTACTATGGATTATGTGAATGTTGGAAAACTAAGGACTATGGGCTATAGAGAAGCCTTAAGATCTAATGATTTGATTGCTGACGAGAATCTTATTTTAAAATTGAAAGATGAGGTAAATGATGCAGATCACATGGATATTCTTGAACAGGAAATTCATACATTTTTAAAAAGAAATCCAGCTATCGATGGATTGTTTGCGGTAAATGAAATTTATGCACTTTCTGCGATGAAACAAGCTAAAAAATTAGGCAGGTCTATCCCTGATGATATAAAAGTCATCGGCTTTACTGATGGTATACTCTCAAAATACGCTACCCCCAGCTTATCGACAGTGAGTCAACATGGAAGTATTTTAGGAGAAACAGCTGCCAATCTTCTCATAAATAGACTTGAAAACGATCATTTTGAATCACCTTTTGAGACGATTGTAATTGAGACAGAGCTTATTGAAAGAGAATCGACCTCGTAAATTTAACATTCACGAATAAAAAAAAACTATATCTTTACGACTTCAACACATCACGACTTATATTTTTACTTCCTAATATAATAAGTCATGATATGTAACGATGCTTAATTATCATAGAGTATTGTCAACGTATCGAAGTAATAAAATTTCGATATGCAAAAACCAAAATTAGGCTTTTGGGAAATCTGGAACATGAGTTTCGGATTCCTGGGTATACAGTTCGGCTTCGCGCTGCAAGGTGGATTTATGTCCAGAATTTTTCAAACCCTGGGTGCTGCGAAAGACGATATACCGATGCTCTGGATAGCAGCTCCTCTCACCGGACTTCTTGTGCAACCCATTATAGGTTACTTGAGTGATCGCACCTGGCACCCCAGGTGGGGAAGAAGACGTCCATATTTTCTCATTGGAGCGGTCCTGAGTTCTGTAGCTTTGTTTTTTGTTCCACACTCTCCTGTGCTTTGGGTCGCGGCTGGGTTTCTTTGGATTCTCGATGCATCCATCAATATATCTATGGAACCATTTCGCGCGTTAGTAGCCGATAAACTCCCCAATTCTCAGCGTTCTTACGGATTTGTTATGCAAACTTTGATCATTGGTATTGGTACTTGGATCGCCAGTAATCTTCCCTGGCTTATTTCAAAATTGGGCGTAAGTGATGAGGCCCCAATGGGCGTTGTACCAATGTCGGTTAAGGTGGCATTTGCTATTGGAGCACTTGTTTTTTTAGTAAGTATATTGATCACTGTTTTCACCACTTCAGAGTACCCTCCGGAAGATATGGAGGAATTTAAAAAAGAAAAAGCCAGGAAGAATCGCTTTATTCCCGATATCTTAGATAATATTGGCTCCATGCCTTTAACAATGAAAAAACTTGGAGTCATTCAGTTTTTTAGTTGGTTTGCTTTTTTTACCATGTGGAGTATGGCAAATCCTGCACTCACCGAACATGTCTTTCATACCCCCGCTCCAATAGAAGCAAATTACGATATGTCCATTCCGGACCAGGCCGAAGCATTTAATATAGAGAATACTGCCTTTCAGAAATCATCTAATCTTGTAGGTTCCTATATGGGAATTTACGGCTTATCGTCAATGGCATTTGCCTTATTACTCACCCTATACACTTCCAGGAGATATATCAATAGAAAATATGTACATCTAGTTTCCTTAGTGCTTGGTGGAACTGGCTTCATACTCATGAGCGTAGTTCCAGAACCAAAGTGGCTCATACTTTGTTTTTCTCTCATAGGTCTATCGTGGGGAAGTATTCTTTCAATGCCCTATGCAATGCTATCTAGTTCAGTCGATCCAAAGAAGATGGGGGTAATTATGGGGATCTTTAATATGTTCATCGTAATTCCTCAAATTGTAGCGGCACTTGGAGGAATTAATTTTGCGTATAAGTTGTTAGGTGAAGAGACCATCAACGCAATGATTATTGCTGGCATTAGTCTGATCATTGCCGGATTGTGCAATCTTTTAATAATCAATAAGAATGCAATTTCTTATCAGGCAGAAGAATTATAGATGAAAACTAAGGCATTTATATTCGATTTAGACGGAGTTATTGTCGATACTGCTCAGTATCACTTTCTTGCTTGGCAAAAGTTGGCGAAAGATATTGGAATTTCTTTTTCAGAAAAGCAGAATGAACAGCTGAAAGGTGTTAGTAGAGTGCATTCGTTGGAAAAGATTCTGGGATGGGGAAATACGCAGGTCTCGGAAGATGAATTCAATAAATTGATGAAAAAGAAGAATGATGATTATCTAACTTATATATCTGAAATGACCAGCAAGGAGATTTTGCCTGATGTAGTAAGGGTATTAAAATTTCTGTATAAAAGAGATCAAAAGATTGCGCTGGGATCAGCGAGTAAAAATGCTCGTACCATTTTAAAAAAAGTGCAACTACATAATTATTTCGAGATAATAGTTGATGGCACCAACGTGTCTAAAGCAAAGCCTGATCCCGAAGTTTTTTTGAATGCTGCCCAAGGCCTAATGGTACCTTCAGAATCTTGTATTGTTTTCGAAGATTCAATAGCCGGGATAGAAGCGGCGAATGTCGCTGGAATGATAAGTATTGGTATTGGTGAAACATCAGTTTTAAATGATGCCAAATACGTGTTCAAAGATTTTACTGAAATTTCAAATAGATTTTTAGAAGAGTTAATTGATAAATAAAAAATGTCTTCCAAGGAAGACTTAGAATTGAATAATTAAATGAATCAGAATTATATACAACCAGATAATTGGTCAATAATAGAAGATGGTTTTGATCCGTCGAAAGTTAAATCGTCTGAAAGCCTTTTCAGTATCGGAAATGGCGCCATGGGACAACGCGCAAATTTCGAAGAAGACTATACCGGTCTAAGTTTTCAAGGGAGTTATATCGCCGGTGTATATTATCCTGATAAAACTAAAGTGGGATGGTGGAAGAATGGCTATCCCGAATATTTTGCGAAAGTTTTAAATGCTCCAAATTGGATTGGCATTCATGTTACTATTAATAATGAAAGACTTGATCTCAATAAATGCAAGGAAGTCAAGAATTTTCGCAGGGAGCTAAACATGAGAGAGGGTTTTTACTCGAGATCCTTTGTGGCCATCTTGCAAAATGGAATTGAAATTTTAGTCGAAAGCACCCGAATATTAAGTCTTGACTTTGACGAGCTGGGAGTAATCAACTACAGTGTAACTCCAATGAATTGTGATGCCTCCGTACAGCTAATTCCCTATTTGGATGCGAGTATTAAAAATGTGGATACCAATTGGGAGGAAACGTTTTGGGAAACAATGAGTGTTAAGGTTGAAGCTCAACAAGCATTTATTAGATCGCGAACCATGAAAACAGATTTCAATATCTGTACTTTTATGCAATCAAAAGTGTTTGTGGGAGAGACGGCCATTCAGCCCGAACCAAAGGTTGTTGAGAAAGAAAAGTATGTTGGGTTTATATATGACATTAGTGCCAAAAAAGGAGAAAAAGTAACCCTTCAAAAATTTGCGGGATACACAGTTTCTACTAATCATCAAAAAGAGAATCTTACTTCAGCTGCTCAATCAGTTTTAGAATCGGCCATCTCTCTGGGTTATTCAAAAATAAAGGCAAAGCAAGCCTTGTCCTGGAAGAACATTTGGGAAATGTGCGATATTCAAATTGAAGGAGATATTAAAGCACAGCAAGGTATCCGATTTAATATTTTTCAACTGAATCAAACTTATTTAGGGAAAGATCCAAGACTGAATATCGGTCCGAAAGGTTTTACAGGAGAAAAATATGGTGGGAGTACTTATTGGGATACAGAGGCTTATTGTCTTCCCTTTTATATGGCAACCAAAGATCAGAATGTAGCTAGAAATCTTCTTCTTTATCGTTACAATCATTTAGCGAAGGCTATCGAAAATGCAGAAAAATTAGGTTTTACCAATGGGGCTGCATTATACCCAATGGTAACAATGAATGGGGAGGAGAGTCATAATGAATGGGAGATAACCTTTGAAGAAATACATCGTAATGGTGCCATCGCTTTTGCCATTTTTAACTATGTGCGCTACACCGGCGATTTCAGCTATATCCCTGAGAAAGGATTAGAAGTGCTCATTGCAATTGCGAGATTCTGGTATCAACGAACCACCTTTTCTAAATCAAAAAATGCATCTGTGATCCTTGGAGTGACAGGACCTAATGAGTATGAAAATAATGTAAATAATAATTGGTATACCAATTATATTGCTAAATGGAGTATTCAATACGCCTCCGAAATGATTTCTAAAATCGAAAAGGAATATGCTTCAGATTATGTTCGAGTATTGAACAAATGCCAACTGTCTAAAGCAGAGATTTCTCAATGGAAGGAAGTCGCATCAAAAATATACTTACCCTATTCCGAAGAAAAGAAAATTTATCTTCAACAAGATGGTTTTTTAGATAAAGAGTTAATTACTGTGGCAGATTTGGACTATAAGCACCGACCCATTAATCAGAAGTGGTCATGGGATAGAATATTGCGTTCACCCTATATTAAACAGGCAGATACGCTGCAAGGTTTTTACCTGTTTGAAGATCACTTTTCATTAGACGAACTAGAACGGCATTTCGATTTTTATGAACCCTTCACAGTACATGAATCTTCCTTATCCCCTTGTGTTCACAGTATTCAGGCAGCAAAATTGGGTAGGATGAATCAAGCCTACGAATTTTATTTACGAACTGCCAGATTAGATCTTGACGACTATAACCATGAGGTGGAAGAAGGTTGTCATATTACAAGTATGGCCGGAACATGGATGAGTATCGTAGAAGGATTTGGTGGCATGAGGATTAAAAACAACATTTTACATTTTACTCCGCAAATTCCAGAACAATGGACAAATTATTCCTTCAAAATTAATTTTAGAGGCGACATTTTGAAAGTATATGTTTCTAAGTCGGGCTACAAATTTTCAGTCGAGGGAAAAAACACCCTTGAGATTATGGTAAACGATAAGATGATTACTGTCGCTCCTAACTTAGAAATTACAGTTTGATATGAAACACCTATCTATATTAATAAGCTTTTTGTATTGTTTCAACCTTTTCGCTCAAAATGTTGAAAAGATAGAGCCTCCGTTCTGGTGGAGTGGGATGGAACATAATAAAGTCCAATTACTATGCTACGGAAAGGATATTGCGCAGTTTGAAGTTGTCGCTAAAGGAATAACAATTTCTGAAGTAAAAAAGACCGATAATCCGAACTACCTCTTCGTAACGATAGACACAGAAAATATCGCGCCGGGTAAATACGATCTATACTTTAAGAAAAATGGACGTGTTCAGCATACTTATAACTACGAAATAAAGCAACGTAGATCGAACTCTGCAGCTCGTAAAGGTTTTGATGCCAGCGATGCGATTTATTTAATAATGCCCGATCGATTTGCAAATGGCGATCCTACTAACGATTCAACCCCAGATACTGCTGAAAAAGTAAACCGGCAGAATCCAGGCGGACGACATGGCGGCGATATTCAAGGCGTGATAGATCATCTCGACTATATTAGAGATCTTGGTTTTACAGCATTATGGAGCACACCTATGCTCGAGGATAACGAACCGGTATATAGCTATCATACGTATGCACAGAGCGACTATTACAAGATCGATCCTCGTTATGGAAGTAACGAAGATTATAAGCGACTGGCTTCTGAAATGCACAAACGCGACATGAAATTAATAATGGATTATGTGACCAACCACTGGGGCAGTAAGCACTGGATTATTCAAGATCTTCCTGCTAAAGATTGGATCCATTATTGGAAAGATGGCGACGATACAGGATTTAAACGTAGTAATTATCGTATGACCACTCAGTTCGACCCCAATGCCTCACAAATAGATGCCACGGGTTGTATGAATGGATGGTTTGATGTTACAATGCCTGATATGAATCAAAGTAATCCTATGTTACTTACTTATATGATTCAAAATGCAATTTGGTGGATAGAGTATGCAGATTTGGATGGTTTTAGAGTTGATACATATTCGTATAATGACAAAATTGCTATCGCCAAATGGACTAATGCAATTATGAGCGAATACCCTAATTTTAATATTTCAGGAGAAGTATGGATGCATAATCAGTCGCAAATGGCATATTGGCAAAAGGACAGTAAAGTGGGGGCCATCGACGGTTATAACTCCCATTTACCTTCGGTGATGGATTTCACATTGCATGATGCTCTAATGGTAATGTTTAAAGAAAATCAAACATGGAGTACCGGATTACAAAGAGCATACGATAACTTCACTAACGATTTTCTGTACCCCGATATCGATAATATTTTAGTATTTGCGGGTAATCATGATACTAATAGAATTAATCATATCTACGAAAGTGATTTTGATACTTTCAAAAAGGTAATGACTTTGGTTTTTACTGTGCGTGGAATTCCTCAATTCTACTATGGAGATGAAATTGGAATGCTTGGAGATCGCGATACCAACGGAGATGGGGACATTAGAAGAGATTTTCCGGGAGGATGGCTTGGCGATACGCAAAACGCTTTTACAAAGGAGGGACGGACTCCAACCCAAGAGCAATATCATAATTTTGTGAAAACTGTTTTAAATTTTAGAAAGCAAAACACTGCACTTCATCAGGGAAAA
>CBDUGY010000071.1:0-15249 GCA_965367015.1 uncultured Ulvibacter sp. | reverse complement strand
TAGGCACTATAAAATACAAACCCGGAGGTACTATGGCTTCCGTAGAACGCTTTGTGATTAACGTGATAGGAAAATCGACACACGGTTCGGCACCATGGACAGGTGTTGACCCTATAGTTATTTCGGCAAAAATAATCGACGGACTGCAAACAATTATTAGTCGAGAATCACCATTAGTAGAAGAGGCCGCTGTAATTACGGTGGGTAAGATAACCAGTGGGGTTCGATTTAATATTATTCCTGAAAGCGCCGAAATGATTGGGACGGTTAGGACATTAGATCCTAAAATGCGCGACATGATCATTAGACGTATGACCGAAATGACCCGGGATATTGCAAAGGCTTATGGCGGAAGTGCTACGATAGAGTTTCAAAATAATACATCTATCACCTATAACGACCCCGAATTAACCGCCCAGATGTTACCAACCTTACAAAACGTGGCCGGGGCAGATAATGTGACTTTAATGAAAGCAACCACGGGAGGCGAGGACTTTTCATACTTTCAGGAAAAGGTACCCGGATTGTATTTCTTCCTCGGAGGGATGACTCCGGGAAACACCACGCCCTACCCGCATCATACTCCCGATTTTCAGATCGATGATAAAGGCATGATTTTAGGCGTCAAGGCATTAAGCCAGTTGACCATAGACTACCTCAACGCCAATTAAATAATTAGATTTTAGCGTGAATGAGATGCTAATTAGTAACGATAAGTTATAATGGATACAGTTTTAAATTTTTTAGGTAATGTGCCTTGGTGGGCTTGGATTCTTCTTGTCTTGTTTATCATATTGTTAAGAGATATCACGCAAAGAAGACATACAATTAGTCACAATTTTCCTCTGGTAGGTCATATCCGATATTTGATGGAAAGTATAGGCCCCGAGATGCGACAGTATTTTGTTGCCAACAACAGAGAAGAGTTGCCCTTTAATAGAATTGAGCGCAGTTGGATCTATGCGTCTGCGAAAAGAGAGAATAATTATGAGGGATTTGGAACCGACAGGGATATTTATGCACACCATCATATTTTCATTAACAATGCAATGATTCCTTTTAAAATAGGCGATGATCATCCCAATTCAATAGACAAATCCTTTTTACCCTGTGCGAAAGTGATGGGTTTATACAACAAACGTCGAAAACCATATCGACCTGCTTCCGTTATAAATGTTTCGGCTATGAGTTTTGGATCATTGTCGGCAAAGGCAATAGAATCTTTAAACGAAGGCGTTAAAATGGCCGGAGCTTATCACAATACCGGTGAGGGCGGATTATCACCATATCACAGCAAAGGAGGTGATGTAGTTTTTCACTTCGGAACAGGTTATTTCGGGGTTAGAGCAGACAACGGAACCTTCTCCATGGAAAAACTAGTGAAGTTAGTAAACGACAACCCCTTCATTCGTGCAATCGAATTAAAGCTCTCTCAAGGAGCTAAACCCGGAAAGGGCGGAGTCTTACCGGGCGCAAAAATAACACAGGAGATCGCCGATATTCGCGGCGTAAAAGTTGGAATTGATGTGCTTTCCCCACCTAATCATTCAGCATTCACTACAATCCCGGAAATGGTTGATTTTATTGAAGCTATGGCAGATGCTACGGGACTACCGGTGGGTGTTAAAGCTGCTATTGGTAAGTTAGAACAGTGGGAAGAGCTTGCAGATATCATGAAGGAAACGAATAGAGGTCCCGACTTTATTACAGTAGATGGGGGTGAGGGCGGTACAGGTGCAGCGCCACCAAGTTTCGCAGATCACGTTTCATTACCCTGGGTCTACGGGTTTAGTGATTTGTATAAAATGTTTCAGAAAAAAGGACTTACGGAAAGAATATTCTTTATAGGCAGCGGGAAACTAGGCTTTCCGGCAAAAGCTGCTATGGCGTTTGCGATGGGTGCCGACTGCATTAACGTTGCACGTGAGGCAATGATGAGTATTGGTTGTATTCAGGCGCAGATCTGTCATACAAACAGATGCCCCAGTGGTGTGGCAACTCAGAGTAAATGGCTTCAAAACGGAATCGATATTCCGTTGAAATCGGAGCGATTAGCACAGTATTTTCGGACTTTCAGAAAAGAATTAATTGAAATTACCCATGCTGCAGGTTACGAACATCCGTGTCAGTTTAAGATGCGCGATATAGAGCTCAATGTAGATGACCACAACCTTTCAAAGGAATTAGACCGAACTTATATGTACAATAAAACGTATGTTCCTTTTACAAATATGCAAGCTTTAAAAGAATGTACTTATATTGGGGGCAATTATAAAATAGAAGTTTCGGAACAACAAGAAATAGACAATACCCCTTAATCTAAAACGTTAAGAATACTTATGGAAGATGTATCTCAAATTATCAACTACGCCGCATACTTACTCCCCGCAATAGTTGTGGGACTTGTGGCTTACTATTTTTTTAAAGGACACACCTCGAACGAAGAAGGAAGAAGAAGATATCTTATACAGAAAGAGGCGCAAAATAAAGTGCTTCCAATGCGATTACAAGCTTACGAGCGCGTCACTTTATTTTTAGAGCGAATTGACCCTAATAAACTTTTAATCCGCGTAAAGCCCTTTTCAGATGAAGTTTTGAAATATGAAGAACTGCTCATTAGAAATATTGAGCAGGAATATGAGCACAATCTTACCCAACAGATTTATCTGTCGCAGGAATGCTGGAATTTGGTGAATGCCGCTAAGAATGCCACTATCCACGTAATCAGACAGGCTTCGATGCATGAAGAAAAAGGTGGAAATGCCGATAAGATGCGTGAATGGTTACTCCGTAATTTTATGGAAGAGATTACTCCTTCCCAGAAAGCGCTGGTTTACGTGCGAAAGGAAGTGAGTGAACTATTTGGATAAGCCAAGATTCAAGGTTTAAAAAGATCATTCCGAATGGCATATAATACCAATCCGATTCTGTTTTTGATATTCAGTTTTTCATAAATAGAGTCCCGATATCCCTCTATGGTTTTAGTGCTTAAAAACATAACTTCAGCAATTTCTTTGTAGGTCATCTCTGTGCAAGCGTGCTCAATGAATTCAATTTCACGTTCCTTTAGCTCCACTTCGGAAGGCTTTTTAGTGAGTGATCCAACCAATAACTGCGCAATTGTATTGGTATGATAATAGCCCTTTTCAACGACCTGCATCAAGGCTTCCTCTAAAATTTCCTTTTTGGTGTCCTTCATAAGATAGCCCTTCGCTCCTGCTCTAAGCATTTTTAGTATCGTATTTTCATTCTCCTCGATTGAAAGCGCCAGTACATTTACTTGGGGATATTCCTCCTTTAGGATCTGTGTAGTTTCAATACCATTGAGAATTGGCATGTTTATATCCATAAGTACAACATCGGGAATGTTATCGGGAGCTTTAAATTTATCTAAAAGCTCCTGCCCGTTCTTACAAATATAAAGGGCTTCGAAATTATCGAAACTGTTTACCAATCCTAAAATTGCCTGTGATAAAAGCACATGATCATCAACTATTGCTACTGAATACTTCATATTTCTAAATTACGTAATTACTTGATAATAACATATATAACTTTATTCATTTTGAAAATAATATTTTAAATACAACGCGGTCCCTTTCCTTAGGTTTTCTTCGGAAGTATCTTCCGGGTTGGCTATTTCAGAGACAATCTGAAGATCTGCTTTAATCAAATTGGCTCTGTTCTTCATGTTTTTTATGCCAATACCTAAAAAATCGGAGGTGTCTGAAAAACCAACGCCATTGTCTTTGGCACTTATCTCTAAGTGATCCTCAAAATAATTCAGATTTACATCTAAATTTGAAGCTTTAGAATGTTTAATGGTGTTCGAAAAAAATTCCTGTAAGATTCTAAATATAATAACCTCCTTTTCGGCATCCCATTTTTGTATTTCGCCTTCAATGATAAGTGTTGAATCGATAAAATCTAATCTGTTGAAACGTTCGATCTCCAATTGTACTGCTTCGTGCAGACTCAAACTCTTCAGGGCTTCCGGATTAATAAGCTTGGAGAGGGTTCTAAGCTCCTGAATCCCATTTCCGATAATCTCCGCTACCTCATCAATCAATTCCGGTTTATTATGCGCCATTTGCGCCTGAATCTTCGCGAGGGTCATCAACTGCCCGATATTGTCATGAAGCTCCCAACTTATGTTCCGCAGTGTTTCTTCTCTTATTTCTATTTGCGTTTCGGCCAGTTCCTTATCGAAAGCTTCTTTGGCTTTGGCCTGTTGCAATAATAATTTGTTCTTCCGCTTTACAAAAACAGAAAATAAAACAATGATAATTGCAACCAATACCAATAAAATAACTACCGATACTAATCCCGAGATTTCTTTGTTGTCCATAAAAATCCAAATATGAATAAGCTATTCATGATAATAATTAAAATATAATGTACCAATCGCAGCGTAGGAAATAGATCCTGCTGTGTCGTAAAAAAATACCTTGTTAATTTTATAGGGATATACCCAACATAAAACAGCAACAACCCTACGCTAATCCAGAACAGAAAATCCTGATTTATCAATAATATTTTAGAAGTCGAGAGTATTTCGATATAATAAAGAATAATACAAAAGATCAGTAATCCTGCGCCGAGAACATACGCCAAGAGCTGTGGTTCTCTAATAAAACTCTGAAAAAATATATTGATAAAACATGTTACTATAAAAATGACCGTGCCAATCTTTATCCATCGCTTATAGCTTTCATTACTCACATAGCACCAAAAAACATAATAAAAGAAAAGAAAGAAAATAATATTGTAAACATTGTATTGCGCTACATTAGTGCCAAAATACTTCCATGTATACGCTGCAGAAAACTCGTTAATAAAGACATATAATAATAAAAACGGGAAATATTTTAGAGGGGTCTGACTCACTTTTTTATAGAACAAAAAAGAAACCAACGCCGCGATTCCTTCGAGAGTTATCACAGCGTTAGTTAAAATGGTAAAGACCTCTGTTTCCATTAACTATATTCATTAATCGTCCATATCCGTATCCTGCGGAGGTGGTGGTACTAAACTGGCTTCATTTAAAATTAAACTGTTGTCCCCTTCAGCTTTCGCCTCGTCTTGAAAACTTAGGTTGAGCATTAACATTCTCGGGTGAAAGGTGCTGTAATATTTCTTCTTCGAATCGAGATAATCTAATTTGCCTTGTTGTTTAGCTTTGCCTAATTCTCTAATTCTATTTTTTACTAAAACCGGAGTACGCCCCCCTTGCCCATTGCTGGCAGTTAAAAATGCACGATGGTTGCCGTTTTCATTTAATGTGGGCATAATAAGAAATGAGTTCTGTTTTTTATAGGCGATGGGTGAACCGTCTTGAAAAGTATCGGCATCCGGGTAGTTAGAAAAATAGAACTTGAGTCCGCTGATCTCTACCCCGGCAGCTTCTGCCTCTTGTTCTATATAAGCGAGATAAGTTTTTATGGTTTCGTAATCATACCAGCCATAGCGCGTAGGCTCAAATTCTGAACCATCGGGATTCGGACCCTCAAAATCCTTAATGATACCAACTCTTCTATCTTCGTAAGATTGGTACATCTCTTTGGCCTGAACTACAGAGATAATCTGTTGTGGGGGATCTACTTTTTCATTAGGAGATTGATGCACCGGATCAACACAAGATACAAATGGCATCAAAACCGTAAAAACGAACAGTAACGGGAATAAGTTTTCTTTAATTTTCTTCATAATAGTTAGTTGTTTTGTTAGCTTAAAAAAGGAGTAATATTGTAGTTTTAAGTTCCGTTAACACGTTGTTTTAGAACTCATAAACTAAAGTATAGAAAATATACCTCTAAAAAAAACCAATAGAAATAAAGGGGTGAAATTGGAGGTGGAAAAGGAAAATACCTTCAAAAAAAAGGGGTAAATACCCTCTTATCTTCAAAATAAAAACAGCTATGAAATTGTACTTACTCGTCCAGAGCTTTAATTTCATTTAATTCCAGATTCTTTTGCTTGGCGTACTTAAATCCGCTTTCCCACCAATCTGACATGAGTTTTTTGTCGAAAACCAATGAGTTTGTCGTTAATACCGTAGGTGTATAATATAAATTTATGATGGCGTCATGATTGCTGGCAACAAATTTTCCAATTCGAATATTCTGTTTTTCAACCCTATCCAACATATAACCGTGCATATTTGTGAGCAGTGAAAAAACATTCTTGGAAGGGAGTCGGTTGTAATAGGTCACTTCAGTTTCTAAGATAATCACATCTACCGTGGTTGCTCCTCTGTTAATAGCTTCTTCAATAGGTACCATACTTCCAAATCCCCCATCGGCATACTCACATCCATCTTTTTTAACCAAGCTCATAAACGGGATATAGTTACAGGAAATCCAGATCCAATCACAAAAATCCTGGTAATTGAAGTCTTTAATCGACTTGTATTCTACCTGATTCAATGAAAGATTCGACACCGTAACCACTACATCCTTCTTGGAAGCCTTTATTTCGTTAAACTCGAGCTCGGTAAGCGTCTCCTTGATGAGTTTTTTGAGATTGTGACTTTCACCGAAAGTCTTGCTGCCCCTCAAAAAGTTGCGCAGCACACTTATATGATCTATCGCGATCTCCTTTCCACCATACTTTGTTTGCTTTACGGTAAACGGACGAATATTAAATATACTCTGCTGATTCACTGAAGTGTACACTTCTTTAATTTTTTCGATCTTATCGAGTGCCAAATGTGAAATCAATAAACTTCCGGTAGATGTACCTACAAAAAGATCGTAATCGTGAAAGAGCTCTTTAATTAAAAACTGAGCTACGCCTCCCGCAAATGCGCCTTTACTGCCTCCACCCGATATAACTAATGCTCTCATTCTCCGGCAATTTTTGTTGCTATTAATTTTTTTTCTCTTTCTGAAAAACCATCCATCGCCTGAACAATTAAATCTTTGTACGACTGATTTCTCAAAACTGATTCTAGTAAGTTTCTTGCGTAATTCCTGAAGCGCCACGAATGGTGTACTGAAGCATTTACAAGATTTTGTAAGGTTTTACTATCCCACAACTTCAGATCATTCACATAACCCAAAGCTCTTTCTCTTATTTCAAAACTATAATTCGCCGAAGTATAGCCCTTCAATTCTGAACTGAATTTCTCTCTATTCTCCGGTTCAAAATCATCGGTTACTAATGCCAATACTAACCACAATTGCCGCACATTCTTGTCCTGAAACCCTTCAATATTCCGCATTTTATGTAAGTATTCCTGCTGTTTTTCAGGGAAATTGACCCAAAGATGGTATAATGCACTTTCCTGAGTGACGTATGATTCGTCTTCAAGCAGCGTTTCGTAATGGCTTTGCAATTCCTTCGGAATACTTTCCAGCGATAATGCAATTGCCTGCCGCACATAGAGATTATTACTTTCAAAGGCTTTTGTATACAACGGAATAACTTCAGAAACAGGCTCATCAACTAATTGATACACTGCCTCCTGACCGATAAAATCGTTTGGAAAAGTAAGTGCGGTTTGCAATT
Organism: uncultured Ulvibacter sp.; assembly: GCA_965367015.1. GTDB lineage: Bacteria > Bacteroidota > Bacteroidia > Flavobacteriales > Flavobacteriaceae > CAXBES01. Next base: position 7,740 of record CBDUGY010000071.1, on the reverse strand, counting down.
GTATCTTTTTATCACGAAGTGCTACCGGGCGCAAGGCGGCAACTTCAAAATATTGTTTCATAAAAGGAGATCGTAAAAGCGAATTATAGGCTTCTTCGGCTTTAAAAGCACTTTGTTTCAGCCAATCTGCCTCCCATTTGCTGAGATCTCGCCCTGAAACGGCTCTCACTTCAGCTAAAAAATCATTGGTACTCACATTTTTAAAAGCGTGCTTCTTTAAGTAATTCTCAATTGCCAGTTTAAAAGCAGGCTCTCCTATTTGTTCTTTTAAAATATGCAACGCCCAGGCACCTTTCTCGTAGAAAGTAAGTGAACTCGCTTTTGCATTTAACAACGCCTCGCCCTGTCCCTCATCACTTAAAGCCTTGAGTTGTTCGGCAGTTTGAAATAATCGCCAGTAATAATAATCGTCGCCAAAAATTTCCTTTTCTGCGAGCATTGCGTAATATGTTGCAAAGCCTTCCTGCAGCCAGTGGTGAGTTCCTTCGGTTTCTGTAACCAGATTTCCAAACCATTGATGCGCGAGTTCATGGGCATTTACGTTTACGTAATTTCTATCATTAAACCCTGTAGAATCTACAATAAAAGCTTCCGAAAATATTGTAGCGGTTGTATTTTCCATCCCGGCGTAGAGAAAATCCCGTACGGGAATCTGTTTATAATTCTGCCATGGATAGGCAACACCAATCTCCTTTTCAAGAAAGTCGAAAATTTCGCGTGTATAGCGATAAGTAGGTTCGAAATATACAGAATCATTGGGTTGAATATACAATTCGATAGGTGTTCCCAGTGCAGAATTGATTTTTTTATGCTGAAAATCACCAATTACCAAAGCAACGAGATAACTGCTCATAGGCTTCGCCATATCGTATTTCCAATAGGTTTTACCGTTTTCAGCTTTAGAGGAAATAAGACTTCCATTAGAGACAACGGTTTTATTGGAAGGCGCTGCAATGATAAGATCAAATTCTATCTTATCGTTCATATCGTCTAAACTGGGCAGCCAATGTGATGTGTATTTTCCCTGCCCTTGCGTCCAGATCTGATCTCCCGCGAAATACATTGTTTGCTTCGGACTCACCTCGTATTGAAAAGAGACATTGTAGATTTTATCTGCTCTGAATTTATTCTTCAACAATATCTTATCATCTGTGGCAAATACTCCTATCTCTTTAAGTCCCTGGACGTCATCATAGCTGGAAACTTTCATCCCGACAGCATCTAAAAAGATAGAATCGGTTGGTTTTAGCACCTTGAATTCGGTTCTGAAAGTTCCTTGTACACTTTCGGTTTCAGCATCCACTTGTATTGTGGCACTGATCTTTAGAAAATCGACCACAGCGGTTTGCTGCGCAGCACACAAAGCACAAATAAAAAAGAGTATGGATGTGAGAATTCCTTGCATATTATATGGATAGCAATTGTGCTGCCAAGTTAGTTATTAATGTGCAGAAATGCTATATGGAGATTCCTGCCTTCGCTGGAATTTACTAAATTCGTCTTATGAATGCCACTTTCCTTCAAACCCCCATCGATTACTTAAAAGGAGTAGGTCCCAATCGCGCCGATCTACTTAAAAAGGAACTGGGAATTCATACCTTTCAGGATCTGCTCAACTTATTTCCTAACCGTTATCTCGATCGAACCAAGTATTACAAAATCGCAGAGTTACAACAAACAAATGCTGAAGTTCAGATTTTAGGGAAGATCACTCACATAAAAACCGTTCAGCAGCAAAGAGGAAAAAGATTGGTTGCTACATTTATCGATGAAACCGGCAGCATGGAATTGGTTTGGTTTCGGGGCCATAAATGGATCAGAGAAAATTTAAAGATCAATGTTCCCTATGTTATCTTCGGAAAGACAAATTTTTACAATGGCACTTTTTCGATGCCGCATCCGGAAATGGAGTTGCTGGAAACTCATGAAAAAAGTTTGCGATCTGCCATGCAACCCGTCTATCCTTCGACCGAAAAATTAACCAACAGCGGCATCACAAACCGGATGATAAATTCGCTCATGCAGCAGCTGTTTTTGGAGTCGAAAAATCGCTTCGCTGAGACCCTCTCAAAACCACTTTTGGAACAGCTAAAACTGGTGTCGAAAAGTGACGCACTTTTCAACATACATTTTCCTAAAAGTACGACCGATTTAGCACGGGCACAGTACCGTCTGAAATTCGAAGAATTGTTCTACATTCAGCTGCAATTAATTCGGAAAAATCTAATTCATAAAGCAAAAATTAAAGGGTATCCCTTCACCAAAGTAGGGGAGCATTTCAATACATTTTATAACGAGCATTTACCCTTCGAACTTACCGAAGCACAGAAGCGGGTAATTAAAGAAATTCGTGCCGACCTTGGAAGCAAAGCACAAATGAACAGACTGCTGCAAGGGGACGTGGGTTCGGGAAAAACGATTGTAGCGCTTTTGTCAATGTTAATAGCACTTGACAACGGTTTTCAAGCCTGTTTAATGGCTCCGACTGAAATTTTGTCAGTCCAACACTACAACGGTTTAAGTGAATTATGTAAAAAGCTGAATACCAGTATTTCACTTCTTACCGGTTCAACTAAAACTTCAAAGAGACGGGAAATTCACGAAAAGCTCGAAAATGGCTCTTTGAACATCCTGATTGGGACTCATGCGCTGCTCGAAGATAAGGTAAAATTTCGAAATTTAGGCCTCGCAATTATCGATGAGCAACATCGTTTTGGTGTGGCTCAAAGAAGTAAATTGTGGCATAAAAATGAATACCCTCCACACGTACTTGTGATGACGGCGACCCCTATTCCACGCACCCTCGCAATGAGTGTTTATGGCGACCTCGATATTAGTATAATTGACGAACTTCCGCCGGGCAGAAAAGACATTAAAACAGTACACAGATTCGACTCAAATCGACTGAAGGTTTTCAGGTTTATCCGGGACGAAATTTCGAAGGGAAGACAGGTCTATATTGTGTACCCGTTAATACAAGAAAGTGAGGCTCTGGATTACAAAGATTTGATGGATGGATACGAGAGTATTGTGCGGGAATTTCCGCAGCCGAAATATCAGGTTTCTATTTTACACGGACAAATGAAACCGGCCGATAAAGATTTCGAAATGGATCGTTTTGTAAAAGGAGAAACTCAAATTATGGTCGCCACTACCGTCATTGAAGTGGGTGTAAATGTTCCTAACGCCAGTGTTATGATTATTGAGAGTGCCGAGCGGTTTGGTTTATCACAATTGCATCAGTTACGCGGTAGGGTGGGTCGAGGTGCCGAACAGAGCTTCTGTATACTAATGACGAGTCATAAGTTAACTGCCGATGCTAAAACTCGCTTAGAAACGATGGTACGCACCAGTGATGGCTTCGAAATTGCAGAGGTGGATTTAAAACTTCGTGGTCCCGGGGATCTTATGGGCACCCAGCAAAGTGGCGTACTCAATCTTCGGATTGCCGATATTATAAAAGACTCGGAAATCCTAAAGATCGCTAGAAGCTACGCCATGCAAACACTTAAGAGCGATCCTTCTCTCGCTTCCGAAGAAAATAAACCGATTAAAGCGACCTATATCCAGCTTACGAAATACAAGAACATCTGGAATTATATTTCTTAATGCCTGTAAGGTCAAACCATCACCATTGTTAGTCGAAATTCATGAATCAAAGGAACCAGAATGTGTCTTGATTACTTCTTATCGTATGAAATAACTAATTTACGTTGTGCGCTACCGTTATTTCGTATATATAATAACCAACAAGAACAGAACAACGCTATACATTGGAGTAACCAATAATATTCAGCGCAGGATTAACGAACATTATTTCAACAGTCAAACTAGCCGGAAGTCATTCGCCGGCCGGTACAATTGCTATTATTTAGTGTATTACGAAGGATTCGATAATCCCAAAACCGCAATTCAAAGAGAAAAGCAATTGAAAAAATGGCGGCGTGAAAAGAAAAATAATCTGATCTCGGGTTTTAATCCTAGCTGGGAAACGCTGAATCCACAGGTTGGGTGAGAACCGTAATGGGTGGGATTTCTCGCTTTGCTCGAAATGACCTTGCGGTCATTTCGAAGGAGGAACGACTGAGAAATCACATAAGTCCTGTTATACAATGCTAGATGGGAACTCTCGCTTCGCTCGAAACGCCCGCTTCATCACTGTTCCTTATCAACCGGCTTTTTAATCGTTTCCTTTACCTGATTCTTAATCTTTTCCTTATCCCCAACAACCACAAGGGTCATATTCTCGGGTTTTATATATTTCTTCGCCATTTCCTGAACTTCCTCAGGGGTAACAGCATTCATCGCCTTTACCTTATTGACCAAAAACGACTCGTCCAGTTCGTGAATGTCTAAAAACGTTAACTGTCCAATAATTCCGCCGGGAGTGGAGTTTTGCAGTACATATAAACCAGATTCATAATTCTGAATGCCCTCCAGCTCTTCCCTGGAAGGTGGCTCGTTCTGCAATCGCTTAATCTCCTTTTTAATCTCGTCTAAGGAAGCGCCCGTATGCTCGGTAGTTACATCGGCAACCTCATACCACAAACCGTTTTTATAGTTTGTTTGCAACGCACTAAAAGGCGAATAGGTGTACCCCTTGTCCTCCCGTATGTTGCTGGTAATCCGTGAACCAAATGATCCGCCCAATAACGAATTCATAATATCCAGCGAAATAAAATCTTCGGATGAAGGATCAGCAACCGGGAGGCCGAAGTAGATAGTACTCTGCGGGGCACCGGGACGATCTATCACACGCACCGTAGCTTCTGTATGAGCCTGTGCCACAGGATAAAATTGCTCCGGACCCTCACGCCATTTCGCCAATGCGGCTTCCACCACTTGCTTTACCTTCGCCTTGTCGAATTTTCCTACTACGTACACAGTGGTTCGTTTAGCGCCAAAGTTCGCATCGTAATAGGCCTTTATCTGTTCCGGCGAATAAGATTCAACCTGTTCAACCGTAGGGAAAACCTTTCCGTAGGGATGATCCGGGTACAATTCTGCGAAAAATTCCTTCTGAGCCTGTGCGCCCGGTCGCGACAATGCCACCGTTACATCGCGCTTCATATTCCCTTTTAACCTGTCTAATTCTGCCGCCGGCCATTTGGGATTCATCAGCACATCGGCCAGTGTTTTGAGCGCTTCCGGCGTGAATTCAGCCAAAACGCGGGTGTTGAGCGAAACGGTATGTACGCCCACGCCAATGTTGAGATCTCCTCCCATTCCGGCGAGTTTGTTCTTTACATCATAACCTCCGGTACTCCCCTCTTTCATTAGCTCGCCCAGTAGATCGGTAAGCCAAACCTCATTTTCCTTTTCGTGGATATTTCCGGTTTTCACGGTGATGTTGATACTTGCCTTCGGAATACTTCCGTAGGGAACCAAGACCAGTTTAAGACCGTTGTCGTAATTCACAACTTCTTTTTCAGGAAGCGTAAAGCCTGCCGGCTCCCCTCCTTTTGGTGGCATTTCCTTTTCCTGCGCAAACCCTAATACCGAAATGAGTACTGCGAATATTAATGTGGATATCTTGGTTTTCATTAGTTTACGTTTTCGTTATTCGCCAGCAACGGATTCACCGTTAGCGTGGTTCTGTTAGTTTTTCTTAAGTATTCTGAAACTGTTTTATTCATGATCTCGGGAGTTACCTTCGCAAATTCATCTTCAATTTCATTGATGCGGGATGGATTATCGTCGAATAATGCAAAACTGCACAGCAGATCGGCGCGACCTAAACCGAAAGTTCCGCCTATCACGTCGTACAGCGCAGAGCGCCCTTTTACAATAGCATCATCAATCATTTTCTGGGTAATGCCCTTTTCAACCTCAGCGATCACCTCATCTACAGCAGTCATCACCTGCGCTTTGCTGGTTTCATTATCGTAAGTAAAGTTAAACATGATTTGCATGGGTCCGTTGTAGTTAAACATGTTTCCGAGGTAATTAATTCCGCCCCGCACATCGCTGGTATAGCCCAACTCGTCTACTAATTTTTTCTGAAGCAAGGCATTATCCCCCTGGATTAAGATCTGATCCAGCAGCCCCATGGCGTAATACTCGGGGGAGTTTCGCGGCGGCATATGGTAAGCCACGGCAATTGCCGGTTTATTTGCCAGGGCATCATCTTTTACAAAATCCTTTTTTTCTTCCTGCCTCGGCTCACTGATGTCGGGCAGCGGCGGAATCTCTGCCGAAGGAATATTTCCAAAATACTTTTCTATCCACGCTTTGGCTTCCCCCATGTCGAAGTCCCCTACAACCGAGATAGCGGCATTATTAGGAGCGTAGTAAGTTTTAAAGAAGCTCGCCACATCTTCCAGATTGGCGGCGTCCAGATCCTCGAGGTCGCCATAGAAGTTATGCGCGTTGTACCAATTGGTATTGGCGTATTGCGGCATATCCAGCCATGGGAAGCCGCCGTAAGGCTGATTGAGCACATTAACTTTCACCTCGTTTTTTACAACCCACTGCTGATTGGTAAGATTTTCCTGGGTGATATCGAGACCACGCATTCTATCGGCTTCTGCCCACAGCATGGTTTCCAGTTTGTTGGAAGGTACGATTTCGAAGTAGTTGGTGAAGTCGAAACGAGTGGAGCCGTTAAGCACCCCGCCATTGCTTTGCACCAGTTTTATGAATTCCATTTTCCCGAGGTTTTTGGAACCCTGAAACATCATATGTTCGAAAAGATGGGCAAAACCGGTTCTGTCTTTGGGTTCGATGCGGAACCCGATGTTGTAATAAGCAGCGACGATCACGGTGGGAGAGGTTTCGTCTTGAGAGAGGATCACTTTGAGTCCGTTGTCGAGGGTATAATACTCAACGGGAACACTAAATTTGTCGATTTCTGTGGTGGTTTCGTTCTTTTTATCGGCCTGGTTGCACCCCAAAAAGAAAACACCCAGAAGCAATAAGGCACTGAGTTTGTATATCATAATTGTTGTAATTAGTTAGTACGCTGTAAGATACATTAATTAATAGACTTGATTTCATGTTCATTGTTACAATAAAAACGAGTTTTCTTGATTTTAAAGGGAGGGGTAGGGCGGAATTGCACACGGCTTCGAATTGTGTGATCGAGTAAACTACTTTCGGTTTGCTTTTGCGCAGATTACGCTATCTTTAAGGGTATAAAATGAAAACAATAGTTTCCCTTTTAATTTGTGTGCTTTTGTCCGTTGTACTATTCGGACAAACAGAAGCATACATCAAAACCGGAGAGAACACCATTCATATCACCACTTATGGGGATGGCGATCCCATCCTCATTATCAACGGTGGCCCGGGGATGAACAGTGAGGGGTTCAGGTCGTTGGCGGCGCACTTTGGCCAAACCCACAAAGCGATAATTTACGACCAAAGAGGCACGGGAGAATCGACTATTCCTGTTATTAATTCTGAAACTATTACTATGGACAAGATGCTGGGTGATATAGAGATCATCCGGGAGCATCTTAAAATTGAAAGCTGGGTCGTACTCGGGCATTCCTTTGGGGGGATGCTGGCTTCATATTATGCGTCTAAGTTTCCGAAGCGATTAAAAGGACTGATACTATCCTCTTCCGGCGGAATTAATATGGAGCTGTTCTCCCGGCTAAACATCAACTCCCGTCTCAGCAAAAAAGAAGCAGACTCACTGAGCTATTGGAATTCGAAAATTGCGCGAGGCGACACAACCTATTATACAAGATTACAACGCGGAAAGTATTTGGCGCCGGCTTATGTTTATGATAGAGC
>CBDUGY010000070.1:0-15277 GCA_965367015.1 uncultured Ulvibacter sp. | reverse complement strand
AATAGAGATTATACACCAAGTTATAATTCGGTTAAAATAATAAATGATGCCTTAGTAAAAATGGGGCCGGATAAGTTTCAGAAGAAAGCCCATAAATTACTTCCAAAGTTAAAAAAAGAAGTTCATAAAGTTTCAGAATTAAACACTTATGCCAATGTTTTATTCTTTTCAGATAAGAGAGAAGAAGCAGTAACTGTCGCAAAGCTAAATACGATTCTATTCCCGCATGAATCTTCCACCTATGAGAGTCTAGCGAATAAATTATACAAAACCAATAAGAAAGAATTAGCTTTCACTTATTATAATAAAGCGATTCGCCTTGATCCAAAAAATGAACGGGTAAAAGTAGCACTTGAAAAGTTCGAATAATAACAGATGATTTATTATAACTGTATTCATACTCTTTATTAATCTATTATCCTTGAAAAAAACGCTCGTCGATTGAATAACCCAGAGTTTGTAACTATCTTTGCAGCTTCAAATTTTAGCTATTCTGTATGCAACTTACTGAACTCGAACAAATACGAAGAGACAAACTCACCCAATTACGAAACTTGGGCATCAACCCTTATCCGGCCGATTTATTTCCGGTAGATACAACTACTAAAGAAATAAAACAGGATTTTGCTGAAGGAAAGAAGGTAACAATTGCGGGGCGTTTAATGTCACGCCGTATTCAGGGAAAGGCATCTTTTGCTGAGTTGCAGGATAGTGAAGGTAGAATACAAGTGTATTTTAACCGTGATGAAATATGTCCAGGTGAGGATAAAACACATTACAACGAAGTCTATAAAAAGTTATTAGATATCGGGGATTTCATAGGTATAGAAGGCGAATTATTCACAACTCAAGTGGGAGAAAAAACGGTTATGGTGAAAGGTTTTAAATTGCTTTCAAAAGCGTTAAAACCCTTACCTCAACCTCGTGTTGATGCAGAAGGAAATGTGCATGACGCTTTTACGGATGCAGAACAACGTTACAGGCAGCGCTATGCCGATCTGGTGGTGAATCCGCATGTAAAAGAAATATTTGTAAAGCGTACAAAATTGTTCAATGCAATGCGAACTTTTTTTAACGATCGGGATTATTTTGAAGTGGAAACGCCAATTCTTCAACCAATTCCAGGAGGTGCGGCTGCACGTCCGTTTATTACACATCACAATTCTCTGGATATTCCATTGTATATGAGAATCGCAAACGAATTGTACCTAAAACGTCTAATAGTTGGAGGTTTTGACGGAGTCTATGAGTTTTCAAAAAATTTCAGAAATGAAGGAATGGACCGAACTCATAATCCGGAATTCACAGCGATGGAAATCTACGTGGCCTATAAAGACTACAACTGGATGATGGAATTCTGTGAGCAATTGTTAGAATTTTGTGCAATGGAAGTGAATGGTACGACAAAGGCGACTTTTGGAGATCATGAAATTGATTTCAAAGCGCCGTATGATCGTGTGACCATGGCAGACTCAATCAAACATTTTACCGGATTTGATATTACCGGTAAGACAGAAGATGAAATTAGAACCGCTGCAAAAGGCATGGGTGTGGAAGTAGACGACACTATGGGTAAAGGAAAACTTATTGATGAAATTTTTGGTGAGAAATGTGAAGGAAACTATATACAACCAACTTTTATAACCGATTATCCTAAAGAGATGAGTCCGTTGTGTAAAGAACACCGTGAAAATCCTGAGCTAACCGAACGATTTGAATTGATGGTTTGCGGTAAGGAGATCGCAAATGCGTATAGTGAATTGAATGATCCAATCGATCAGCGTGAGCGATTTGAGGCTCAGCTTAAGTTAGCCGATCGAGGTGATGATGAAGCAACGGCTTTTATCGACTACGATTTTTTACGCGCATTAGAATACGGAATGCCACCTACAAGCGGAATGGGTATTGGCATGGATAGACTGGTAATGTTTCTTACAAACAATGCCTCGATTCAGGAAGTATTATTCTTCCCACAAATGAGACCTGAGCGCAAAAAGGTATCACTATCGGAAGATGAAAAATCTGTGTTTGAAATTTTAAAAAGCAATTCTCCGATGATTTTAGACAATTTGAAAGAGCTATCCGGGTTGAGCAACAAGAAATGGGATAAGACAATTAAAGGGCTAACAAAACTTCAAGTCGCAAAGGTTGAAAAAACCGATGAGGGTTTATTTGTAAAAGCTTTATAAAAGCATCGTCGCCTTTTACAGAACATAACATATAGAGAAGTGTATATTTGTTTATAAAAAACACCGCCAATAATTTTTATCCCCTCGAACAATTCGAGATTGGCATCGAGAGAAAATAGTATTGTACTACCATTGAATTATAAGCGGTGTTCCCCAACTTAAACATGAACTATGTACTAAAGTTAATCTACAGATTAACACAATACAATCTCTATAGCTCTTCATTTATTAATACAGAGTCGAGATTTATAAATACCGACTTTCCCTAAATTTATTCACCAATTTTACTTAAAAACTCAATATCATTTTCTACGGTGAGTAGTAAAATACTAGTTGCAGTGCAGAATACCGGACTTGTAATACAATGGTGTCCGTTCCAACTCCCATCAGTATTTTGAATTTTTAGAATGCGTCCACTCATATCGTCATACCATTGTCTCCAATCTTTATCCTTATTCACAACAAGAGATTCTCCCGTTTGTAAAAAACTTAAGAATTCTTCACCTCCATTATTTCCAAACCCGTTCAGTACATCCTGACGTTGCGCTGTTTGTTTTGCAGATTGATAAACATTATATGAAGTATTATATTCGATGGCTTCAGCTTCCGAATACCCAGCCTTTCGCAAATTTTCTACTGTAACCGGAGCATCTTTTTGGACCTTTCCCTCATTCTTTGCTTTATTCACCGCTTCCTCGGCCCGGCGAGCCTCTTTAGCACTGGCGCGTACACTTCCACTTACTGCATACAACATAACGCCGGCACCGTCTTCTGTACTCACGTTGCCCGTTTCATCGTCGTAATTGCTCTTCTGATAATCTCTGGATCTATTTAAAACTTTTTCGTCTACGTCGGCACCCACTGCTTGTGCCGATTCTAATGCACTATTTGCCAAACCGCTTTGCAGTACACCTGCCCATCCCGCACCTCCTTGCTTTCCTTGTGCGTCGGTTCCGTTTTGAATTTTGGACACACAAATATCGAGACAACGCTCTAAGCGTTTTTTATCTACCCCTTTTAATTTGCGATCTAATAAATTTGAGAAGAACTGAGCCGCTAACACCGCATCGATGTTTTGTCCAAGTTTAGTCTGAATTTGAGTTCCGCGTACGTCAGTTATATACGGGTTCTCAGCTGAAGTATTTTCGACACTTTCCATCAGAAAATTTGTCGCTTTTTTAAGATTTTCAGCATATGGCCCCTTTTTAAATGTGTTTTCACTGCGTAATAAGGCCATAGCCACCATTGCTGTAGTGGCAGGATCTGCTTTTACGGCATGTGGATCTAGCACATTTTGAGCACTATGACTTCCGGCACCATAGCCCCCGTTTGGCAATTGGGCGTCTGCCAGCCACGCAATTCCGTCCCGCACTGAAAGTGTGAGATTTTCATTATTCTTATACACATTAAATCCTTCCGAAGATTGCTCTCCCATAGTGGTCATAAATACGCAACCTTTAATTGGTTGTAACATCCGTTTTGTTTCAGGATAATTTTCATCTGAATTAATTCCGAAGTAAAGCCCGCCAAGTATTATAGCCGGGTACACGAGTAACATCAATTTAGTTTTCATTCTATATATTTTTAAATTCATTGTGAAACTAGCAGTTATGCATCTGTCCTAAAACAATGTTTTAGTGAGTTGCACGTTTCAGTGAGTGTAGACTAATTACGAAAGAGTCAGAGATTTATATCCCTCCTTCAAAAAGTCTCAAGGTATTTTTATATTTTTAGCAAAAATTATTGAAAATGAAAAGAATCTTACTCGTACCCTGCCTACTTTTATGTCTCTCAGCATGTAAGAAAGACGATGATAGCATGGTGCCAATGGAGGAAACGAATCTAACTTTTGAAACGAATCTTTCTGAAATGGGAGTGTTTACAGCGGATATATCTAGCTTAACTCCCGCTACCGGGGTGCAGAAGTACGAATTGAATAGTGCACTTTTTACCGATTATGCAGCAAAACAAAGACTTATTCGCCTTCCTGATGGTGGTAAGATGACCTTCGCTGGCAATGATCTGTTACCCAATTTTCCCGATAACACATTAATTTCTAAAACTTTTTACTACAATATCGATGATCGCGACCCGAGTTTGGGCAAGAAAATCGTTGAAACACGAATCTTTCTAAAGGTCGAAGGTGTGTGGCAAGCCGGGAATTATATTTGGAATTCTGCTCAAACAGAAGCTATTTATAGAGAGACAGGTAGTGATGTTCCTATTAGTTATACAGATATTAATGGAACTACGCAAAATATAAATTATACGATTCCTTCCAAACAAGACTGCTTCACCTGTCATAATAATTCCAATACTACATTACCTATCGGAATGAAATTACGCAGTATGAATGTTGTACCCAGTTATTCCAACCAGAACCAATTAGATTATTTTATAGCAAATGGTCTACTGGAAGGAGTATCTAATTCGTCAAGTATTGCGCAATTACCCGATTGGACAGATGAGCTATCGTTTAGTATTTTAGAACGAGGAAGAGCGTATATTGATATTAACTGTGCACATTGTCATAATCCCGGCGGTGCTGTTACTAATTTTGGATTGGATTTCAGATATGAGACACCTTTTGACGATACCGGCATTTATGCAAATAGAGGAGAAATAGAAGCGAGGATTCAAAGTACGGTGCCAACATATAGAATGCCACAATTAGGCCGGAATTTAGTTCATGCCGAAGCTGTTGCAATGCTTCTTGAATATATTGAAGAAATAGAAAATTAAGAGCAATTGTAAAAGAAAATCGAAAAAATTAGCATTTTGGCTTAATTTTTGGATAATTGCATCTAAATTAGTTACATTAGTAACCTCAAATTTAATTATTAAAACAATGAAAAATTTAATTAAAGTAATTGCTATCGCATTTGTAATGACACTTGGTGTAAACACTGCTATGGCTCAAAATTTATCTGAAGATCAAGATCGACCAGAAGTTGTAGCCAAGTCTAAAGTTGCTGATATCTCTGCAAAATTAGGATTAAGTGGTGATCAGCAGCGCGCTATGTTCAGATCTTATGTAGCTTATGAAGTTAGTTACAGCAAAAATGTTAAAGATAAGGACATGACAGACCCAAACGTTATTGCTGAAAAAAATAAAGCTCAAGAAACACTAAAGACTGCAATGAAGAAAACTCTTGATGCTAAGCAGTTTGAAAGATGGCTAGCGATGCAAAAAAGCTAAGTTACTTTTTATACAATAAATAAGACCCTCCCTGCAAAAAGCTTCGGAGGGTTTTTTTATTTCAATTTTTTAGCTACTTTCTTACATGCGTCAATTGTGGTATCCAAATCCATATATGTAAGTGCATCGGTTAGGAACCAAGTTTCAAAAGCACTGGGTGCAATGTAAATTCCTTCTTCCAGCATTCCGTGGAAAAAGATTTTAAAATTTTCATTATTTGCATTTGCCGCGGAAGCAAAATCGGTCACTGGCGCTTCAGAGAAGTGAATAGAGATCATTGATCCTATTCTATTGATTGTATGCGCGATATTATTTTCAGAAAATACTTCTGCCATACCATTATGAAGGTATTGCGTTTTCTCGGCTAAAGAAGAAAAAATTTCGGGATTCTCATTCAACTCAGTTAACATTGCTAAGCCTGCAGCCATTGCCAGCGGGTTTCCGCTCAGAGTACCGGCCTGATATACGGGTCCGATCGGTGCTAAGTGATTCATGATTTCTTCGCGGGCAGCAAAGGCACCAACAGGTAAACCCCCACCAATTACTTTTCCGAAGGTTACAATATCAGCATTCACTCCATATAATTCCTGAACCCCTCCTTTTGCAAGTCGGAAGCCTGTCATCACCTCATCAAAGATTAAGAGGATATTATTTTCGTCACATAGCGCTCTTAAACCTTCTAAAAAACCTTCAGATGGTGGAATGCAACCCATATTACCGGCCACAGGTTCAATAATTATACAAGCAACTTCGTTTTTGTTTTCAGAAATAACCTCCGCTACATTATTAATATCATTGAATTTAGCAAGAAGGGTATCTTTCGCTGTTCCCTTTGTAACACCCGGACTGTTAGGCGTACCGAATGTAACAGCCCCACTGCCCGCCTGAATTAAAAACGAGTCGCTATGGCCATGATAGCATCCGGCAAACTTTATAATTTTATCTTTTCCAGTAAATCCGCGTGCAAGTCTCACCGCACTCATACAGGCTTCCGTACCGCTATTTACAAATCGTATTTTGTCTATATTAGGTACCATTGAGACTGCGAGAGACGCAATTTCGGTTTCAATTTGTGTAGGCATTCCAAAAGAGGTTCCATTCTTTGCCTTTTCGATAACCGCATTAACAACGGGTTCGTAGGCATGACCTAATATCATTGGACCCCAGGAATTTATATAGTCGATCAGTTTGTTTCCATCAACATCATATAAATAAGCCCCTTTAGCTTTTTCAACAAATATAGGAGTTCCGCCAACAGCCTTGAAGGCTCGTACCGGAGAATTCACTCCTCCCGGAATTACCTGCTGTGCTTCCTGAAATAAAGCACTACTTCGTTTATAGATCATAGTTTACTTTTGATTTTTTACAGAATGTAAGTAAAGTACCTGGCCTACTGATATATCATTTGAAGATAAGCCATTGTATTCCTTCAAGGTATCTACCGAGAGATTAAAACGTCGGGAGATACTATATAATGTATCCCCAGCTACTACCTGATACGTATTGATCTTAGGCTCGTTTGATGCCACGGAAACAACAACTTCGGAGCCTAATACTTCACGGTCTAATTTGTCTAAATTGTAACGTTCAATAATCCTTATTAACTTATCAGGATATTTCGGATCGGTTGCGTATCCAGCCTTCTTCAAGCCTTTCGCCCAGCCTTTGTAATCATCTTTTTTTAATTTAAAAAGATCTTGATATCTGCTACGCTCTGTTAAAAACAATGAGTGATCTCTGAACGAATACTTTGGATCTTTATATTTTCTGAAACATTCTTGAGCCTCGTCATCATCGTGATAAACTCGCTCACCTGTCCAATCTCTATGACATTTTATTCCGAAGTGATTATTGGCTTTACCGGTAAGTTCACCTCTACCCGCTCCACTCTCTAAAATTCCCTGAGCAATGGTGATACTCGCCGGGATTCCATATTGAAGCATTTCCTCCTGTGCAATTTTGCTATAGTCATTGATATAATTAGAAACAATTTCGGCGTAGGAAGTATTTTGTTTAGGGGGGGTTATTACCGTTGGTTCCACGGGCTCCACATCAATCACTTTTGGTGGATTTGTAACAACAACGCGTTCGGATTTTACACTTTTCCGATTAGATACTGGCTTTTTCGATTTACAGCTATTAAACAAAAAAGCAACTAGGAGTAAACAAGATATAATTCTGACAATCATATTAGACATCAATTTGTAGTAGGTTCTTCTTTTTCAATTTTTCATTCATTCCGGTGATACCTTGCAAGCCTCCGGTATGAATCGCTAAAATACGGCTATTTTCTCTGAAATATCCGGATTTTATAAGGTCTATAATTCCGAATAACATCTTTCCTGTATAGATAGGATCGAGCGGTATTCCGGTAATTCGATGGAACTCATTAATGAAACGTACTAATTCTAAATCTATTTTGGCGTAACCTCCAAAACAATAATCGTCGATAAGGCTAAAATTTGATTTATTCACGTATTTCTTAATATAAGAAATTTGGAATGTGCCTTTTAATGCTGAAAAACCTAATATCTGTTGTTGTGTTGTTGCTGCATTGATTATCCCGGCGATTGTCCCTCCGGTTCCAACTGAAGTACACACATAATCGTATGCCTGATCTGCCTCCGTTATAATTTCTTCACAACCTTTTACCGCCAACGCATTTGTACCTCCTTCTGGAATCAGATAAAATTCAGAAAATTCTCTCTTTAACTGAAGCAAAAATTTCGGGTTAAATTTATCCCTATATTCTTGACGTGAAACGAATTTTAAGGACATTCCGCAAGAAACAGCAAACGATAAGGTTGGATTTTCTGAAACTTTTTCAATAAGTTCTTCTCCCCGAATTACACCAATGGTTGTAAACCCAAATTCTTTACCGGCAGCGGCAACAGCGGCTATATGATTTGAAAAAGCTCCACCAAATGTTAATAAACTACTATAATTCTTAGATTTCGCTTCAATTAAATTGTATTTTAACTTTCTGAATTTATTTCCAGATACTTCGGGATGAATAAGATCATCTCTTCTGATAGAAAGAATAACATTTCTATCAAAAAGCTCACTACTATCGATTATTTGGGTAACTGCTTTGATAAATCTCGTTTATTGAGAATGAGTTTGTTCGGAATTAAATAAATACAAAAGTAAGAAGTAAAAATTATCATATTCTTCGAAATCGCTAAAAATTCTTGAAGAAACTTCAAAAAACTGAATTACATCTCGCCCTTTTTTACAGAACCATTAATATAGCACCTATTAGAAAGCTTGAAAAATTAACACAGGGAAACCTACAAATGTTAAAATTATATGCTTTTTAACCTTTTTATTTGTTTTTTATCGATTTAATTTAATATAATTGTAGGAAATTATTTCGAAAGCCCCGATTTATGTATATCAGTTTACATACCAAAGTTTGTAATACCATAGCGCTAGTTTCAATTTTGATTGGAAACGTAAATGCACAAGAGGTAATGGATAATTTATCTACTGCTCCACCTTTAGAATTTACCACAAGTGATACGGGGCAGGTTTTATCTATGTTGGATGGTTCTTCTTCTAATAGTTCCCTGAAAGCATTATTTATTCCAGTGGCTACAGAAGATATATTTGAAGATCATGGTACGGCAAATTTAACTAACGGTGTTGCCGATATTGCTATAGATCCAATCCTTTTTAATTATATTCATGCAGATAAGAAGCATTCCTTTAAAGTCTTTATACAACCAGAAGGCGAGAGCAATGGCATATATGTGACAGGTAAAACTGCAACAGGATTTCAAGTGAAGGAATTGCAAAACGGTGATTCGAATGCAGCATTTTCATGGCATATTGTCACAAATAGAAAAGGTAAAGGTGAAAAAATTGATTTTAAGCCTTTCAATTACAGCGATTAACGATTCAAGAAAAGAAATAAGGCATTGGTTTCACCAGAGTATTATTTCAAAGGATCGTAAAAAATACGTAGAAGAGGAGATTATTTACCTCAAAAGTTAAATTCGCAGAGACCTATATTAATATAGATAGCGATTCTAAAAATTACCTTCAAATATCCAATTTGAAGGTAATTTTTCTTGTTTTGTTAAAATTTAAGGTATTTCATCGATTTTATTTGTTCTTTATCTATTTTTTTCAGTAAGATTGCAATACCCAAATAATTCACAATAAAATGAGACATACTTATGCACCCCGTAAAGTAACGTTCTTAGCAATATTTACTTTTTTAACTTTTATATCAATTTCCGTAGCTCAAGTTGGGATTAACACCTTGACACCCAGCCCGGGAAGTATTTTAGATATTGACAGTTCTGATAAAGGATTACTAATCCCCAGAGTGAACATTTCGAACTTATCTACTATCGCTCCTATCACCGGAGGAAGTACTGAAAGCCTTTTAGTCTACAATACTAATACCACTACCGGTAAAGGATTTCACTTTTGGACCGGAACTCAATGGCTTCCAATTGATGCCGATTGGAAGAAAACCGGTAATGCCGGTACCAGTCCATCAACCGATTTTATCGGGACAACCGACAATCAAGCCTTGGTTTTCAAAACGAATGATGCTGAACGAATGAGGATTACCTCTCCGGCAGGTCAACTACTAATTGGTAAAACGACGCCGGGAAGCGGTAATGATCTTTTGCAAGTTCTGAGTGATATCGAAATTGGTGGAGGTTCTTCTGCCTACGATTATACTTCCGAAAATATTCAGATGACGGCACGATCACAGGAATGGAATATTAACGTACTTAATAATTCCTCAGCTTCTAATTCAACTTTCTATATCGGCACCAGTGAGTCTGGAAGTAGTGCTGCTTTAACCTTGGCTCCGAATGGCGATGTTAAAGTGGGTATAAACAATGACGCAATGCCCCTGGCCGAGTTGCATGTAGCTAAAGATCAGGACAATGCTGCGACTACAATAATGTTAGACAACACTAGTACGGTAAACGATATCCCTCATACTGCTGTAGAGCTTTGGGATGGAAGTACTTATTTAAAAGGTTTTATTAGACATAACAATAAAACCAATATCATGCAAATTGGTCATGCTGAAGACGACGGTATCGTCGAATTCTTTAGTGGTGATGGTTCAGGGTCAAATTCGGCCGTATCCATGACCCTTGAAAATGACTCTTCGGTAACCATTGAGAGTTTATTAACTCTCAAACCACGGTCTACACCTTCAAGTCCGAGTGAAGGCGACATCTATTACGATTCTACTTCAAAAAGAGTAAGAGTCTACAATGGAACTTCGTGGAGAGACATGAATAATTAATACACGAAGCTCATAGCCCGCCCCCCTATGCTTTCAAAAGAAAAAATCGTCCAATTATTAAAGTATTGTGCCTTTCTGATATTTATTGGAAGAGCCTATCAATATTTATTTTTCGACGCACCCTTTAGAGCAATACTATGGGATGATACATTGATGCCGGCAATAGTTGAAGGACTTTTTAATACTCCCTGGAGCAATTACGTAACCAGTGCGACTGTAGATAAATGGATACAGTTGTCTATAAAGACAAACGGACTACTCTTTGTCATTGCAGCATTTAGTGCACTATTTATAAATACGAAAAATTTTAAATTTCTAAAATTTCCAATTTATATAGGAGGCTTTCTCCTTGTACTTCTTTCAGCTTTGCTGATGAAGGAGAAATTTTATCACAACGCTCAATTCTTTGAGCACGCTATTCAATTCGGGATTCCTTTTGTGCTATTATTTTCCCTGAAAACACAAGCCACACCTTCAAATCTTAGTTTGATTCTTAAAATTCTAATCGCAATTACCTTTACATCGCATGGATTATACGCTTTAGGATACTATCCCATTCCAGGAAATTTTATAGACATGACGATTAATGCTACTGGATTTAATGAAGATACCAGTGTTCAAATATTATATTTCGCCGGTGTTTTAGATCTATTACTTTCAATACTAATATTTATTCCGAAAGTTTCCAGATACGCTTTACTGTATGCAGTAATATGGGGCTTATTAACTGCGTTCGCGCGAACAGCTGCTAATTTCAATACAGATTTTATTGCAAACTCATTACACCAAACATTATATCAAGTAATATACAGACTTCCTCACGGATTAATTCCTTTGGTCGCCTATGCTATTCAGAATAAAAAAATTATACCAAATTTCAAAGCCCAAATATCTAAAAAGGCCCTAAAACCAATCTTATGAAGAAGATAATGACTTTATTAAGTTTATTCGTTTGTTTCCTACTCTCAGCGAATAACGACAAGTATAGACTCATAATAAACGACGATCCGGCTACAACTGTCACCGTTGCCTGGAACCAAATTTCAGGAAGTGGGGCAACTGTTTATTACGGAACCACCGATTATGGAACGAATCATACCATGTACTCAAATACGAAAACGGTAGATCGATCTGTAACCGACAAGGCCATGAACAATCAGTTTGCACGTTTAACCGGTTTAACACCGAATACTGATTACTATTTTGTAATCAATGATAGTCAGGGAAACAGCGCGAGATATTGGTTTAGAACGGCACCAAATGACCTGAGTAGACTTTCGTTTATTGCGGGAGGTGACTCTAGAAATAACAGAACTCCGAGACAGAATGCAAACAGATTGGTTTCAAAATTAAAACCCCATGCAGTCCTCTTCGGTGGCGATATGACTAATAACAATAATGATTTACAATGGAACGATTGGATGGATGATTGGCAATTAACTACTTCCAGTGATGGCAGAATGATTCCAATTATCGCGGCTCGTGGAAATCACGAATCGGCCACAGTTATTTATAATCTCTTCGACACACCTACATCAGATTCTTACTACGCAGTTACTTTTGGGAACAACTTAATTAGAACATACACTCTAAATTCTGAAATATCTGTAACCGGAAATCAACTTACCTGGTTAGAAGCAGATCTTGCTGCCAACCAGAATACGATCTGGAAATCGGCTCAATATCACCGCCCGATGGCACCACATACGTCAGCAAAAGCTGAAAATACTTTTATTTACAACGCCTGGGCAAATTTATTCCACGATGAAGAAGTTCGACTTGTGGTTGATTGCGACTCGCATACTGTAAAAACCACTTGGCCTTTAAAGCCATCTTCCGGTCCCGGAAGTGAGCAAGGTTTTATCAGAAATGATAGATCTGGAACGGTTTACGCAGGAGAAGGATGTTGGGGAGCGCCAACTCGAACAAATGATGACGATAAAAGCTGGACCCGAAATTCAGGATCATTCAATCAATTTAAATTAATTTTTGTCGATACCGAAAAGATCGAATTAAGAACGATAAAAGTAGATAATGCCGCTTCAGTGGGAGAAGTATCAAATAACGATCCCTTCAGCCTACCGGCGAATCTTGATGTCTGGAATCCTAGTGAAGGATCTGTGGTTACAATCTATAAAACATTACCGGAAATTGCGTTTGATGCTGATACTCCAAAAAATTACTCGAATGGAACAAATATCACTTTAGATGTTGAGGTTATTGACGAGAGTAACGGAATCACACATGTAGATTTCTATGTAGATAATTCCTTAGTAGGAACAGATACGACACCTCCCTTCAGCTTTACAAACAGTTATACAAACGGAAGTCACACTATTGAAGCTATTGCTACGGATGTAAGCACTAAAACAGCTTCAACTTTTATCGATATAATGGTTGGATCTTTTTCTGGTGGTAATACTATTTCAATTGCCAATGGAAATGACGATGTTGAAGAAAGTGAAACCGGAACCGTCTATTTTACCAGTAGTGATTTAGAAATGGTTTATGATGGAACTACTTATGGTTATCAGAAAGTAGGCCTTCGTTTTCAGAACATAGATATACCTACAGGTGCAACTATTACAAATGCATACATACAGTTCTCTGCCGATCAGTCTAACTCAAATTCGGCACCTATGCTCATTACTGCTGAAGATGTCGCTTTTGCAAAGCCTTTTGAAGATAACACTTCAAATAATCTTTCGGCAAGATCAACTTTTACTCAAATCGCCTGGAATCCAAATTCTTGGACAGATGGCGCAGCAGGTTCAAATCAACAGGCACCGGTTACATCCCTACTTCAAAATGTTGTTGATAGATGTGATTGGCAACCTGGTGGAAGTTCAGTATTTATAATCGAAGGAACAGGCGTTACTTTAACCGGAGGTTATACCAATACACGACGTGCAGATACATATAACGAGAGTCCTGCTCTTGCAGCTAAATTAATTTACACTTATTCTTTCGATGCTGCTACAGGCTCGAATGGATTGGAAATTGAAATTGCTGATACTTCAGATAATAATTATCCTTCACCTACAAATGTAACAGTTGATGTAGATGTTGTTAAAAATGGTTACGGCATAGATCGCGTCGAATTTTATGTCGATGGATCACTAGTGAATACAGATAATACTGCTCCCTACAGTTATTCAACTACTTACGGAATTGGTTCTTATTTGGTAGAAGCAATTGCTTATGACAGATGTGAAACGAGCAAATCGAATGTGAGTATAAATGTTGGTAGTTTTACCACTACCGAATCAACAAAGATCTCTGAAGGAAATGATGATGTAGAAGAAACTGAGGCCGGAGCTGTGTATTTTGACAGTACCGATCTTGAAATGGTATACGACAGCTATGCATTTTTTGGTGTTCCTAACGGGAATCAAAAAATTGGTTTAAGATTCCAGAAAGTGAATATTCCACAGGGTGCGACCATTACTGATGCATATATCCAGTTTAGATCAGATGAAATAAATAGCGATGCTGCAGCATTGAATATTTACTTAGAAGATAATTCTAATGCAAATGCTTTTGAAAATAATAACAAGTTGAATGTTTCAGCCAGAAATAAAGTCACAGGTCTGGTAAATTGGAATCCTGCTGCCTGGACGGCTACGGAACAGACTACGACGGATCAAAGAACACCGGATTTGACGAGTCTTTTACAACAAGTAGTGGACAATTGCGACTGGTCTCAAGGAAATGCAACTGCCTTTATTATTGAAGGTACCGGGGTTAGTCTATCCAGTACTACGGCCAAAAGAGTGGGAGATTCTTTTGAAGGAAGTGCTTCTGCACCTCCAACGCTAGTCTATACCTATTCATATGACGCGACGATTCCAGATCCGAATATTGCAAAATTTGAAAGTGGTGCATGGAAAGACGGTGTTCTACCAACAAGCAATTCGTACGTAACTATCGATGGAAACTACGATTCGACTACGAATGGCGGAAGTATTGACGCATGCGAAATAATAATTAAGAAAAATGCTACCTTAACCATTGGTGCAGGGGACTATTTAAATGTTTCAAACGGAATTACCATAGAGGGTACTTTAAATATCGCCCATACTGGGAGTCTGGTGCAAACTGATAATGACGCAGTAGTAATCAACAATGGAACTATCAATGTTGAAATTGACACACCTGCTATGAGTGGTCGCGACTTTATGTTGATGGGAAGCCCGATGACTAAATCTGTTCGAAATGGAGTCTTTACAAATGCACTTCGTGTAAGAAATCATCTCTCAGCGAATTTTACACCTAATGCTGCCGTTGCCGCCACCTCTCCGGGTGCCGGGAATTGGGTAGATGAAGAAGGAGATGACTGGCCGGTGTATAACGGATCTATCAATCCGGGTGAAGGCTATATGGTAATGCAAAGTATTTCCGGTGGTCCAATATCTTATAATATGACGTACAATCAGGGAACCCTTAACAACGGAATAGTAACTTACAACGCTACTTATAACGGAACCCAGAATGGAAGTCCGAATGTTATCGCTAACCCATATGCTTCGGCTATCTCAGCAACCGATTTTATTAACGGAAATGCTAATGTGGATGCGGTGTACTTCTGGGAACACGTAACAACTCCCA
>CBDUGY010000069.1:0-15285 GCA_965367015.1 uncultured Ulvibacter sp. | reverse complement strand
ATGTACCGGCTAAATATTTAGGAAGTGATGTAACTAATCTTTTAGCTAAATTAGACCCGAAAGATGCTAACGAGATGACGGTTACCTTACCTGTTGGACTTAAAGGCACGTTTACAAACCCAAATATTTCACTAAATACTGAGGCGGCGGTGAAAACCTTAACTCAAAAATTGATCGAAAAGCAGAAACAGGATCTTTTAGACAAAGGGACCGATATTCTGGGAGATATTTTATCGGGTGGTACACCAAAACCTAAAGATACTACCTCAACCTCGACCACTGGTAATACAACTCAACAAACGACACAACAAACGACTCAGGTAGTTAAAGATATTTTAGGAGGTCTTTTAGGTGGAGGCAAAAAGAAAAAAGTAGATACAACAAAAACCGGCAATTAAGAAACACTAATTCCAACTACATATCCCTCACTACCTCGCACATTAAAAACGGTATTGTCCTCGAAGATGAGGTATTGACCTTTTATTCCTTTTAGAATTCCTTCATAGAAAGGTGTTTTGGCGAGATTAAGACTTTTAACTATTGTAGGGTATTTTAGCACAGGAAATTCCAGATTTGTTTCGGAGTTATTCTCGATAAAATATTCTTGTGCTTCCTTCGGAATAAATTCTTTCAATTTATCCCGCCATTCGACAAGATCTTCATCCTGAATCTCATTTTTAAGCATGGTACGCCAATTCGTTTTATCTGAAACATGTTCTTTTAAAGCAATTTCGGTAATACCCGCTAAGTATCTGTTTGGAACCTCCACAATTTCTATAGCTTCATGTGCCCCCTGGTCAATCCATCTAGTAGGAATCTGACTTCTTCTCGTGACGCCAACTTTCACGCTACTGCTGTTTGCTAAATAAACAACATGAGGTTGTAACTGCACTTTTTTTTCATACTCGAGATCCCGATCTTCTTTATCTAAATGCGCCGTACTCAGTTCCGGACGCATAATCCAGTCTGCAGCTTGAGGTATTTCGTAAAAACAGTCGTAACAATAGCCTTGTCGAAATATTTTTTTATCGAGTCCACAGTTTAAACATTGAAATCTTAAAAAATTTATACTAACCTTTTTATTGAGTAATTGATTGACATTTAGGAAGTCATTTTCAAACACTAGATAATATTGGATAGGTGTTCCATTCTCGGTTTGCATTTTTGTTAAAACTCCTTCGTAATTCATAAAAAGAAAATCGCTATTTTTATTGCATAAAGATAGTTCAAATAATGCCAATCCCGATTGTAAATTCTATAGCCTCTTGGTTCTTAAAAAAGCGATTTCATCAAATCGAGCTTTTTTTAAAGTATCCTATTGAAGTTCAGCAAGAACTTTTGCAGAATCTAATCTTAAAGGCAAAAGCGACTGAAATAGGCAAGAAGTATGAATTTGAAACTATTAACTCTTATCAAGAATACCGATCGAGAGTACCCATAACGAATTATGAAGACAATGAACCACTCATTGAACGTGCAAGACGAGGAGAAAATAATATTTTTTGGCCTACTCCAATAAGGTGGTTTGCTAAGTCGAGTGGTACTACCAATTCTAAGAGTAAATTTATCCCTGTAAGTACCGATTCGCTGGAAGACTGCCATTATGCTGCGAGTAAGGATTTGCTATGTATGTATCTCAATAACAATCCGAATTCGCAACTTTTTTTAGGAAAAAGCTTACGCCTGGGAGGAAGCAAAGAGTTATATCAGGAAAATGGAACCGTATATGGCGATTTATCTGCTATCCTTATTGATAATATGCCTTTCTGGGCAGAGTTCAGTAGCACCCCCGGGAGTGAAGTATCGTTGATGTCTAATTGGGAAGTGAAAATGCAAGCCATCGTCAATGCAACAATTAATGAAAATGTAACTAGTTTGGCTGGTGTACCTTCATGGATGTTGGTCTTGTTGAATAATGTGATAGAAACTTCGGGCAAAGATAATCTATTTGATGTATGGCCTAATCTGGAAGTGTATTTCCATGGCGGAGTTAGTTTCGAGCCTTATATGGATCAATACAAGAAAATTCTACCTAGAAGCAATTTTAAGTATTACGAAACCTATAATGCTTCGGAAGGATTTTTTGCAATTCAGGATAGAAATGATGACAAAGAACTTTTGTTGATGCTCGATTACGGTATATTCTATGAATTCATTCCAATGAATAAAAGCGGAGCAGAAGAAGATATTATCATTCCACTTAGTGAAGTGGAAGTTGATGTGAATTACGCGATTGTAATTACCACTAACGCTGGTTTATGGCGTTATAAAATTGGTGATACCGTACGCTTCACCTCTATCGATCCTTACCGAATAAAAGTAACAGGGAGAACTAAGCACCATATCAATGTTTTTGGAGAAGAGTTGATTATTGAAAATGCAGAGGCCGCATTAAAAACAGCTTCCCGACTTGCAGAATGCGAAATTGTTGATTATACGGCAGCACCTATTTTCATGGAGGGAAAGGAAAAGGGTGCTCATGAGTGGATAATTGAGTTTAAAACTCCCCCTCAGGATTTTTCTAACTTTATAAACTTACTCGATAAATCACTACAGGAAGTAAATAGTGATTACGAAGCTAAACGGTTTAATAACATGACGCTCAATGCACCCAAAATTCATTTTGCCAGAGAAAAGTTATTTTACGACTGGCTGAAAACAAAGAACAAATTGGGTGGTCAACATAAAATCCCCAGACTCTCGAACACTCGACATTATCTTGAAGAACTCCTGCTTTTGAATAAGGAGCAAAATGTGTAGAGGTATTTAATAACACCTTTATTAATACATATTATCGTTTCGCTTTAAAGAACGTTGTAAACTTCTTGGATAAAGCGAAAGTTTCGAAGTGGAAAATGCTCTCTTTTTACTACCCTATAATCTAAATGAAACTATAGTTTTGAATGAATATTTTTACAAATTAGTGTATAAATAAAAGATTCAGAAGATTATCTTATCGATAAACGTTACTATTTTTCCGACAAACAAATCACCGTAAAACGAGTGTTTACGGCACTTCATCGATACTTCCAAATTATTTATGTAGTTTAACGATTATCTACTTGCTTTCAACTAAAAACTTTGGTAGTCCTTTTCTTACGGCCTATGTTTGTCTTGTTCATAGTAAAATTGGGGCCAGATGAAAACATTTAAATATATTATCGTAGCACTTATAATTGCAGTAGTCCTTTTAGCAGGATTAACCTCATGTGGAAGTGCCATTCAAACTCAGAATACAGAGAATGATGTAATGGCATATACACTAAAAAATAAAACGGAATTGATGCAACAAAAAATCTTGAATAAGAAAGTCAAGACCGTTGTAGCAACACCATAAGTAAATAGTTTAGTAAGTTTCTTAAGTAGTTTAAGATGAAAGCCCCGAACAGCAATGTTCGAGGCTTTTTTTTTATAACAGAATTTTACAGAATCTATGAAACTGCCTTCAACTTCTTAATAGTTGATTTATTAAGCTTCTCTTCTGCATATTCACGGGTAACATGAAGTGTCTTATCGTCTGTTCCGGGTAATTCAAACATGGCATCAGTTAAAACAGCTTCGCAAAGAGATCTTAAGCCTCTAGCACCTAACTTATATTCTATTGCCTGCTCTACGATAAATTCCAGCGCCTCCTCAGTAACAATCAATTCTATATCATCCATTTCAAACAACTTTTGATATTGTTTGATAATAGCGTTCTTCGGTTCGGTTAAAATAGCTCGCAGAGTTCCTTTATCAAGCGGATTCATATAAGTTAATACGGGTAATCTACCTATAATCTCAGGGATGAGTCCGAAATCTTTTAGATCCTTCGGAATAATATACTTCAACAAATGGTCCCGTTCCAGAGAATCTTCCTTCTTTGAAGCACTAAAACCTACCGCCTGCATATTCAGACGTTTGGAAATGTGTCTGTCGATACCATCAAAGGCTCCACCGGCGATAAAAAGAATATTTTCGGTATTTACTTCAATAAACTTTTGATCTGGGTGCTTACGCCCTCCTTTGGGCGGTACATTTACTACAGTTCCTTCTAAAAGCTTCAATAAAGCCTGCTGAACGCCTTCTCCACTCACATCTCGTGTAATTGAAGGGTTATCACTCTTTCGTGCAATTTTATCGATCTCGTCAATAAAAACGATACCGTTCTGAGCTTTTTCAATATTATAATCTGCGGCTTGCAACAATCGTGTTAGAATACTCTCCACATCTTCACCAACGTAGCCTGCTTCTGTCAATACAGTAGCATCTACAATTGCCAAAGGTACATTCAACATTCGGGCAATGGTCTTTGCCACTAAGGTCTTCCCTGTTCCGGTCTGACCAACTATAATGATATTACTTTTTTGAATTTCTATATCATCATCACTTTTTGGCTGCAACAGTCGCTTATAATGATTGTAAACCGCTACCGACATCACTTTTTTAGTATGCTCCTGACCTATTACATAATCATCAAGGAAATCCTTGATCGATTTTGGTTTTTTAAGTATCAGTTCTTTGCTTAACTCGCTATTAGTAGAATGCAAAGCTTCTTCAACTACAATTCCATGAGCCTGTTCTATACATCGATCACAGATATGAGCATCTAAACCTGCAATTAACAAGTTAGTTTCAGCCTTCTTACGGCCACAAAATGAACATTCTAAATCTTCTTTCGCCATACTTTTCATTTTCTATCGAAAACCTAAATACAGGTCCCGATTATTTAACGCTATGAGCGCTTCAAAATTTCATCTATCATACCGTATTCCAGCGCTTTATCAGCCTTCATCCAGTAATCACGGTCACTATCTTCATAAACCTTTTCATAGGTTTGTCCGCTATGTTGTGCAATTATAGTATATAATTCCTCTTTTAACGTAAGAATTTCTTTAGCTGTAATTTCTATATCACTGGCCTGTCCCTGCGCGCCTCCCATAGGTTGATGAATCATCACCCTGGAGTGCGTTAATCCGCTACGCTTTCCCTTTTCACCGGCACATAGTAATACCGCAGCCATAGAAGCTGCCATCCCTGTACAGATAGTCGCTACATCGGGTTTTATAAACTGCATTGTGTCATAGATGCCAAGACCGGCATATACACTTCCACCCGGCGAATTGATATAAATCTGAATATCCTTAGATGCATCCGTGCTTTCCAAGAACAATAATTGTGCTTGTACTATATTGGCGACCTGATCATTTATACCTGTGCCCAAAAAAATGATGCGATCCATCATCAATCTTGAAAATACATCCATTGCCACTGCATTCATCTGGCGCTCTTCAATAATATTGGGCGTAAGATTAACAGGATACATGCTACTCACTATTTTATCGTAGTACATGCTATTGATCCCCTGATCCTTAGTTGCAAATTCTTTAAATTCTTTTCCGTAGTTCATATATTTTTAATCGTTTTCTGAAAAAATAAAAGCGCTGTTATTTTTGTAAAACAGCGCCTAAATATAACTATTTTATTGCTGAATTACTCGTAAGCTTGCTTAATGAATTCATCGTACGTAACTTCCTTTGTCTTCAATTTTGCATTTTCCTTAAAAAATTGAAGCAATTTATTGGTGTTGAGTTGCTCGCTAATTCGATTCACTTCTTCTTTATTTGAAAGAATTCTTGCAGCTATACTTTCCAGTTCTTCTTCCGAAGGGTTCATCTGTCCGAATTGAGCCATCTGTCCCTTAATCATATTTTTACTGTATTCTTTCAATTCTTCAAAAGTAACCTGAAGCTTATTTTCAGCGCGAAGTTTTCCTTCAATTAATTGATAGCGCAATCCTTTCTCGCTTCTTTCATATTCTGCCTTCGCAGCTTCTTCAGTTAATGGTTTTTCACCGGATACTTGAATCCATCGTTGTAAAAATGCATCAGGAAGATCAAATTTGGTATTGTCTATAAGTGACTCTACAACATCGTTAAGTAATTTTTGATCACTTTGTTGCTCAAATTGCTTTTCTGCGTCCTCCTTTATCTTTGCCTTCAATTCCTTTTCCGAAGTAACCACTGCCTCTCCAAAAAGCTTATCGAACAACTCCTGATTCAAATCTGCCATTTCGCGATTATTCACTTCTTCAATTTTCAAAGTCACTTCAATATTTAATCCATGGGCATCGTCGTGATCCACACCTAAATATTTCTGATTATCATGATCATCGGCAAACAAACCTTTAGTCTTCAAAGTAACGGTGTCTCCAACTTTTGCGCCTATTAAAGCCGAAAGTTGCTTTTTACCTTTAATAACATCGGTAGCAAACGTGGCACTTTTGTCTATATCTTTTTCTTCGGAAGTAAAAGTTCCGGTAATTTCATCACCTTTTTCAACTACTTTCTTAGAAATCAACTTTCCATATTGCTTACGGATAGTTTTCACCTGATTGTTCAGCATTTTATCATCGGCAATTACTTTGTAATTTGTAACAGCTTTCTTCTTTACATCTACCTCAAACTCGGGAGCAAGACCCAAATCGAATTCGAAAGTAAAGTCATCACTATTCCAATCGATCTCAGATTCATTCTTAGGTAATGGATTACCTAATACGTCTAGTTTTTCTTCGGTTAAAAAATTGTTCAAAGCATCTTGCAATAACTTGTTCACTTCCTCAACCAATACAGCCTTTCCATATTGCTTCTGCACCATGCCCATAGGCACATGTCCTTTTCTAAACCCGGGTATATTCGCCGTTTTTCGGTAATTATTCAGAACGCTCTTTACTTTATCTGAATAATCATCCTTTTTAATCTCTACTGTTACTACAGCATTAAGCTTATCGATTTCTTTTTTTGTAATATTCATTTTTCCTGAAATAGTTTCCATTTAAAATTGAGTCTTTGCCCGTATAATAGACAGTAAGCCTCTCCTGAACTAACTCCCATTTACGAGGGTGCAAAAGTACGATATTTTGGATAACTCAACAAACATTTAGAAGCTGGAATTCAGCTCTTTATTCGTTCTTATCAAAAATTGAAAAAAAGATAGATTGAAGAACCGAAAGCAATAAGCTGAAAAGCAATGCCCACCAAACATTTATCACCTCAAAACCAGCCACAAAATAATCGGCCAAAAGGATTATAAAAGCATTTATAAAAAGTAAAAATAACCCCAATGTAATAATCGTA
This sequence comes from uncultured Ulvibacter sp., assembly GCA_965367015.1. Classification (GTDB taxonomy): domain Bacteria; phylum Bacteroidota; class Bacteroidia; order Flavobacteriales; family Flavobacteriaceae; genus CAXBES01. The sequence continues at coordinate 8,170 of CBDUGY010000069.1, read as the reverse complement.
ACCGGAAGAGTTAAGATTACTAAAATTGGTCGAACAATTAACCTAAGAAGGCCTAAAACAACTGCGACGATAATTGCCGACACATAACCTTCAACAGCTACTCCCGGCAATATTTTAGCTAAAATAACCACCGCAACGGCGGTAAGCAATAATTTTACTATAAGTTTCATATGAATAATTTAGAATATAAAGATAAAAAAAACGCCTTCAACAAGTTGAAGGCGTTCTATATAATAATAAAAAATCTTATGGATTCTGACTCAAAGTCACTGTTCCATAGTTGCCAATATCTACCATTGGAATAGTAGCATCATATTTTCTGTTGATCGCGGCGATAATTAAATTCGCAGTATATGCGTAACCACGTGGCGTTGGGTGCACTCCATCTAATGAGAAAGCTCCTCCAGTTACAAATTGCGAAGTGATTTGTCCTCCGTTATACGCAACTCCACCGTTAGCTACCTGAGCTAATGCCCCTCTGGCATCAACAAATGCTAAATCGTTAGCTGCAGCAATAACACTTATAGTAGCGTTGTATGCAGATGCAGCCGTTGAAACTAATTCCTGCTCGGCAGTTGTTAGTACATACTGATCAGATAATGGAATTGACACTCCTAATACTCCAAGTGGATTATTCGGATCTGGTGTAGTCCCTAAAACCGAAGAAGCAGGCAATACAATTAAGTCATCCGACTTCGCCTGACGTAATTGACCTAATAAACCGGCAATTTCTGCTGGTAAATTAAACGGAGGTCCTTGTAAAATGGCAGAAACATCGGTTAAGCTGTCATCTGTAATAATTGGCGCATTCTGACCCGCAGTAAAATTAATTGTACGGGCTGCTGCTTCTTCAGCAGTAATCACCATTGCTCCAACTAATCCGGGCAATACTTGTGTGTTGTACAAAGCAAACTGAGCATTTACTGCTCCTGCTGTCGCAGCATCCAAAGGAATAGCATTGTAAGGAACTGTTGTAAAATATGGGATAGAAGTTACATCAGGAATATTGATCAACACCCCTTTTGCACCTGTCGCCATCAATGCATCTACTTGTCCGCTGTATGCTCCTGCAAAAACTAAAGGATCGGTAATATCATTTGGTCCATAGGTTGCCGGATTTGTATTTCCAGTTTGGTCAACACCAACTCCACCTGAAGTAGCGAAACTCAAAATATCGTTATTTCCAATCCACAGACTAAAAAATGATGGATTCAAAGAAGCCGCATCTCCAATAACTGTTGCATTTGCACTAGTTTGGAAACGACCGAACCATGGGTTCAAACCACCATAACCAGGAGTACTTAAATGAAAACTTTTCGCGCCTGGAACTCCCATATTATTGAAAGGCCCGGTTGCACTTCCTTCTACTGTAGTGGTTGGGGTTCCAACCAATCTAACTGGTGAAGGGTTACCACTTGCACCAACAGATAGTATAAATCTATTTTCGAAAACTTGATTCCCGTTTAATAAAAGCCCACCAATATTATCGTTCATCAAAGGTTGCGTAAATTCTCCGCCACCGGCCAATGCAAACTGCCCTGCCATGATATTAGGATAAGAATTCTCTTGTCCTGTGATGTAAAGCGCTCCATCAGCATAACCTGCAGTTAATGAATTTCCAACAGAAACATAATTTGTAAGGTCTGCCGTTCCGCTGGTATAAAAGCCAGCATCATTTACAGAGTTTTCAAACTCTGCATCACAACTTACAAGCCCAATTGCAAGTAAGCCTAGAAATAATTTTATAGTATTTTTCATTTTTTCTGAATTTTTTTTAATTACATTTTATAAGTAACACCTAAGCCCGGTACAAAGGCATTAGATTTATAAGTTCCTCCGAAAGGTGCTGCTTGCCCATTTTCAAAATAAGCATCATAAGAAGCTTCAACTTCTTTAAAGTGTAGATATAAGAAAGAAGCATCAACTTGGAAACGCTCTCCAACATTGAACGTAAGACCGGCGGTATAACCGTTACTGTCATTACGTGGCGTTTCAGGTGCAAATCTCCCAGGTTGCACTGGAGACTCATCGAAATAATATCCAGCTCTTAAAGTAAACATTTTTGTTGCTTCATATTGCAATCCGAAACGGTAAGTAGACGCATTTTTATAGTTACGTGCATTGAATGAATCTGGCACATTTTCATCAGCAAAGTCAATATCTAATGAATCATACACATCCCAAAAAGCACGGTTAAAGTCGAAAGCGAACAACCACTTGTCGCAGAATTCATACGATAAACCTACGGTCATTTCAGCAGGTAAAGGAAGATCAGCATCGAATGTAGTAGCAGCAGGGAAAGGTGTAAGTGGAGAGTTCGGAACATTCTCGAACGTAGCATCACCACCTCTAGCCTCCATAATAATTTCGGAACGATAAGTTGCTCCAATTCTTAATTTATCGGTTGGATTGAACATAGCACTCGCTACCCATCCGGTGGCATTAATTCCACTGGCATCCAGCGTTACTTCAGAGCGATTTCCTTCTATATCGGAAAGTGTTCTGTTAAGGTTTCTATTAAAATTCACAGATCCAATTACGAAAATTGGTCCCCCACCGAAGCTAAGCTTATCGTTTATTTTAATAGATACTGTAGGTTGAATATAGATAGCCTGTAGGTCGATGTTATTCACCAAATGAGAACCAGCCCAATCGTCTGGATATTCAACACCACTACCAAAAGGTGTGTAAACTCCAATTCCTAATGCCAACCAATCTGTTGCTTTGTAAGAAGCATAAAGATATAAAGGTGTGGCTACGCCGCTATCGGTCATAGCAGATTCACCAGTATTCACATTTTGATAAGATACATTAGAGAATACGCCGCTTACCCCGGCAGAAATATTCAATCTGTTTTCAAGATACACTAACCCAGCTGGGTTAAAAAATACAAGTTCGCTGCTGTTTACCACTGCAACTCCCGTATGTCCCATTGCTAAGGATTTTTGTCCCTGAAGACTCACACGATACCCTCCGGCATACATTACTGCTGTCGCTAAAGCAAAAACAGCAAGAAGTAACACTTTCTTCATAATAGTTTAATGTTAGATTAAGGTTTATTTTAAGTTTTCCGACGGCAAATTACGTATTATAGTTGATTAAAAACCAATTTACTATGCATACATAATAAATTTACCAATGCAATGTTATAAAAAATTCATAACAATTTGATAGAATTCGGAAGGATTTTCAGCGTGAAGCCAATGCCCCGCTCTAGAAACAGTGGCTATAGTTGCATTCGGAAAATGTTTTTTAATCAAAATCTCATCCGTCGATTCAATATAACCCGATTTTTCTCCTTTAAGAAATAATGTATCTCCTTGAAAAACAGCGTTTTCCGCTAAGGGCTTTCCTACTTCCTCTATATTTTCAGAAATTGCTTTTAAATTAACACGTAATCCCAGTTCACCTTTTTTCTTCCAATATAAATTCTTCAACAAAAATTGTCTGGTACCGAGGTCCTTAATGTATTGTGAGAGAACATCATCTGCCTCTCCACGACTTTTTAAAATGGTAAAGTCCAAAACCGACAAGGCCTTTAAAATATCCTGATGATGTTGAGGATACTGTTTTGGAGAAATATCAGCTACTATTAATTTTGAAATCACAAGGGGAAACGATGTTGCGAAATGCATCGCGGTTTTTCCGCCTAAAGAATGTCCTAAAAGCACAATATCATCTAATTTGTAATGATTACAATACGTCTTAAGATCCTCAGCCATTAATGCATAGTTGAAATTTTCAGAATGAAAGCTACGCCCATGATTACGTTGATCGATTAAATGAACCTGATATCCTTCTTCTGAAAATTTGGTGCCGAGAGTTTTCCAATTGTCGCCCATTCCCAGGAGACCATGAAGAATTACAAACGGCTTTCCTTCCCCCATTATTTGAGAATGTAGCATAGCTTGACTCATTATTTTAATTTATTTAAATATTGATGAATCACAGATTCGATCCCTAAATAGAGAGATTCACATATTAATGCGTGGCCAATGGACACCTCCATTAAATAAGGAACCTTCTCTTTAAAGAAAGCTATATTTTCTAACGATAAATCGTGACCTGCATTTACGCCTATTTTTAGGTCATGTGCCAGTTTTGCGCATTCACTATATGGAACTACGGCTTTGGTATTTCCCAGGCTATATTGTTTCGCAAATCCTTCGGTATATAATTCAATTCGGTCGGTTCCGGTAAGTGCGGCACCCTCTATCATTTCTAATTGTGGATCCACAAAAATGGACGTCCTGATGCCATTTCGCTTACATTCTGAAATAATTTCAGATAAATAATCTTTATGTTTTATTGTATCCCAACCGGAATTGGACGTGATCGCATCTACAGCATCGGGCACTAAAGTGACTTGTGTTGGCTTTATTTTTAGCACCAGGTCTAGAAAATTATCAATCGGATTTCCTTCTATATTATATTCGGTTGTCACCACTGGCTGCAAATTGAAAGCATCCTGATATTTGATATGACGTTCGTCGGGTCGTGGATGAATTGTTATTCCTTGCGCTCCAAATCTCTGAATATCGACAGCCATTTTGAGTAAATCGGGTGTATTTCCACCTCTGGCATTACGCAATGTTGCAATTTTGTTGATATTTACACTTAATTTTGTCATTTGTATATTTTAATATGGACAAAAATACAAAGCACAAGCAGGCTTTTGAATTTTTATTTTAAGTAATTTGCATAAAAATAAATTGTGAAAACTCAACAATATATAATCAACGATATTAAGGCTTTTGATATTTCTTCGGAAATAAAAGATGTGCAAAGTGTATTCAATCAATTAACTTATTCGCATATACCAGTGAAACAGGAGGGCGTTTTTGTTGGAAGTATTTCTGAAACAGATGCTCATTGTTTTGACTCTTCGAAAAAGTTAAGTGACTATATGTATGCTTTAGAACCATTTCATGTGAGATTAAGTACAAACTGGCTTGATATACTTGAAGCGTTCGCGCTAAACAGCAGTAACGTAATGCCGGTGCTGGGAGACAATAATGAATATATAGGATATTATGAACTTAGTGATATAATGAGCCTGTTCAACAATACCCCTTTTCTTAATGAAGCTGGTGGTATCATTGTAGTTGAAAAAGGGGTTCGAGATTATTCTTTTAGCGAAATCTGCCAAATTGTTGAATCTAATGACGCGCGGGTATTGGGTGTGTTCATTTCGAAGTTAGAGAACGACATTATGCAAGCCACCATAAAAATTGGTCATACCGGGATGAATTCTATAGTATCTACCTTCAGAAGGTACGATTACAGTGTAGTGTCGAATCACGAAGAGGATAAATTCCTGGAAGATTTGAAGAAACGCTCCAATTATTTAGACAAATACCTTAATATGTAGGAGCATGAAAGTTGGAATCTACGGTCAATTTTATCACGAAAATTCTGAAATTTACATTCAAAATATTTTAGACGCGCTTCAGCAAAAAAAAATTGAGATCGTTATTGAAGAAAATTTTCTGAATATTTTAAATGAGCAAAAAGAAGCAAATGGCAAATTCTCAAACCTCTCCACCTTTGCAAAATTAGATACAAGCTATGATCTTTTTTTTAGTATTGGAGGTGATGGTACTATCCTAAAATCTGTAACCTTCGTAGGAGATTTGGGAATCCCGATTGTTGGTATTAATACGGGTCGACTTGGATTTTTATCGACAATAAAAAAAGAAAAAATAGCCGAAAGTATCACACAAATACTAGAAGGAGCCTATACGCTTTCGGAAAGAAGTCTTCTTACTATAGAAACAGATCCTCCCAATGCGGAAATAAATAAAATGAACTTTGCCCTTAATGAAGTAGCTGTTAATAGAAAGAACACTACTTCGATGATCAAAGTAGAAACTTTAGTTAACGACAAATTCCTCACATCGTATTGGTCTGACGGATTAATAGTCGCAACCCCTACCGGATCTACAGGCTATTCGTTGAGTTGTGGCGGACCCGTAATTGATCCCAGTACCAATAGTATTGTTTTAACTCCCATTGCCCCTCACAATTTGAATGCACGACCTATTGTAATACCCGATAGCAGCACCATTACTCTAACGGTGTCAGGAAGAGAAAAATCGTATTTAGTCTCAATGGATTCGCGAATAGCGACCTTAGAAAGTAACACTACTATCCGTATAAAAAAAGCTCCATTTACTATTAAACTTGTGCAGCTATTGAATGATAGCTTTATAAAAACTCTTCGGAAAAAATTATTGTGGGGTGAAGACAAGCGCAATTAAACAATAAATCCTTCTAAAATTTGTTAATCAACTGAGACAAATTGGCTGAGCATGCCAATTAGCGAAGTTTATTATTATATTTGCAAACTTTTAAGGTATATGAGGTATTTCACAGCCATAATTTTAATTGTAATTACCAGTTTTTCAGTGCATTCGCAGACTTATGAAATTGGAGGCTTTGTTGGTGGCGCTAATTTCATCGGTGATGTCGGGAAAACTAGTTATATATCTCCCAACACTGTTGTTGTGGGAGGTCTATTTAAATGGAATAGAAGTGAAAGACACGCTTTCAGATTATCTGTGATGCAGGCGATGATTAAGGGTGATGATAATGACTCACATGAGACAAGAAGACAACAAAGGGGGTATTCTTTTGAAAATAGTATCACAGAGTTTTCACTCGGCTTGGAATATACTTTTTGGGAGTTTAATATGTATAGTGGCCAACCGGTTTCAACACCTTATTTATATACCGGTTTGACTTATTTTCTGTACAATGCTACTCGCGTTATTCCCGGCCAAACCGAAGCTAAAGATTATGAACAAGCCGGAACAGTAGCAATTCCAATAGTATTGGGATTTAAAACCACAGTGGGAACAAAAATGGTTTTGGGCTTCGAAATTGGAGCACGCTACACATTTACAGATGATATAGATGGAAGTGACCCGATTAAGGGATTAGAAGACCTTGATGAATTAAAATTCGGAAACCTCAACAATAATGACTGGTATGTCTTTACAGGAATGACATTAACCTTTACCTTTGGAAGAAAACCTTGTTATTGTAATTTTTAGGATGAAATGAATCTACGTGATCAAATAGATGCCACCAAACTCCCGAAACACCTTGCTGTTATTATGGATGGTAATGGACGTTGGGCAAAGCAGAAAGGTTTGTTTAGATCTATTGGTCACGAGAATGGCACTAAGGCAGTGCGTGAAATTGTTGAATCCTGTGCAGAGATAAACATTCCCTTTCTTACATTATATGCTTTTTCTACTGAAAATTGGAATCGTCCAAAATTAGAAGTAGAATTACTTATGAAGCTACTGGTTTCGTCATTAAAAAAAGAAATTGAGACCCTTCAAAAGAACAACATCCGACTGAATGCAATTGGTAATCTAGAATCCCTTCCAAAGAAAGCCTATAGAGAACTTTTGGATGTTATTGAAAAAACCAAAAGTAATACAAGAATGACGTTAACCTTAGCATTAAGCTACGGTTCGCGAGAAGAAATTACAAAAACTATTAAAGAGATTAGTCTTAAAGTTAAAAATAACATAATTTCGCCCGATGATATTGATGAATCAGTTATAAATAATCATCTTTACACGCAAAATTTGCCCGATGTAGATTTATTAATTCGCACCAGCGGAGAACAACGTATAAGTAATTTTCTGCTTTGGCAAATAGCATATGCTGAATTGTACTTTACTGAAACTCTTTGGCCCGATTATACTAAAAACCATCTTTTTGAGGCAATACTAAATTATCAAAACAGAGAAAGAAGATTTGGAAAGACCAGTGAACAACTTGAACAATAGTCCATTATTGCATTTTTACCAAAAAATTTGTTGTATTTTATTCCTTACAATACTATCGGTAAGTAACCTCAATGCGCAACAAAAGGAACTGGATAGCGGGAGAAAATATATTATAAACAGTATAACTGTAACAGGAGCTCAAAGTTTTAATGAGCAAACTGTTATAGCTTTTACAGGACTCAAAACTGGTGACCGAATTTATATTCCGGGGGAACGTCTAAGCGAAGTCACCAAAAAACTTTGGGAACAAAATCTTTTTAGTGATATTGCTTTTTATGTTACTAATATTGACGGAGAATTGGCCGATCTTGAGCTGTATATTGTGGAGCTTCCTAAAATGAATGCTGTTACTATTGAAGGTATTC
>CBDUGY010000068.1:0-15421 GCA_965367015.1 uncultured Ulvibacter sp. | reverse complement strand
CTTGATCCTTTTTTATACTTTAATTTAATTTTTTGAAGAAACGGCAATGTCCAAAACTGCAATAATTTTAGGAGCTACCGGATTAACCGGCGGGATTTTACTCGATAAGCTATTGAGTGATTCGGCATTTTCGAAAATTAAACTGTTTTCGAGATCATCAGTAGGCAAGCAACATCCGAAAATTGAGGAGCACATAATAAATCTGTTTAAACTTAAAGATCACGAACAGAAATTCATGGCCGATGTAGTTTTCTGCTGCATAGGGACCACAAAAGCCAGAACTCCCGATAAAGAAAAATATAAAAAAATAGATTACGGTATTCCGGTGAATGCTGCTAAACTTTGTAAAAAGAACGGTATTGACACTTTCATCGTTATGTCTTCAATGGGTGCAGACCCTGAAAGTTCTACATTTTACAATAAAGTAAAGGGAGAAATGGAACGGGAGGTCTTAAAACAAGGAATCAAGAATACATTTATCCTTCAGCCTTCATTATTAGGCGGGAAACGCAGTGAGAAGCGTATGGGAGAACGAATTGCTCAATTTTTGATGAGAGCGTTCGGGTTTCTACTTCCGAATAAATATAAAATTATTGAACCTGAGACCATAGCCTTGGCGATGAGGCGGCTGGCAAAAAAGGGACACGATGAAGAAGTGATTACTTCCGATAAAATAAAGGATATAGCGAATGCTCGAAATTGAACGCAAATTTTTGGTTTCTTCTGAAGCTTTTAAAAAAGAGGCCTTTCGTGTTACTCGAATTTTACAGGGCTTTTTAAACACAAATCCGGACAGAACAGTGAGAATTCGAATTAGGGGAGACCAGGGTTTAATAACAGTTAAAGGAAAATCTAACGCCGCAGGTACTATCCGCAAAGAATGGGAAATGGAAATTCCTTACACAGACGCTGAGATGCTAATAGAACTTTGCGAGGAGGGTGTAATTGATAAAATGCGTTATGAGATCAAATCTGGAGATCATATCATTGAGGTTGATGAATTCTTTGGAGAAAATGCAGGATTAGTAATCGCTGAGGTAGAACTTTCCGAAGAAAATGAAGAATTTATAAAACCCACCTGGTTGGGAAAGGAAGTGACAGGTGAAATAAAATATTACAATTCGCAATTAAGCAAGAATCCTTTTAAAAACTGGAACCGATGAAAACGAATAAGATTATTATGCTATTTATAGCGTTAAACCTTTTGGGGTGTAAGGAAATACATGATTCTAATCATTCGGAAACAGATGAAAATCATTTTCTTTTTGAAGAAGCATCGTCAGATAAATCAGTTGCCGAATTAAAAAAAGATCTCACAAATGCCGGGTTTGAGATATTCGATTATGTGGATGAGAAAACCGGAGACACTATCTTAATGCAGCAGTATTTTATTGCATTTCTCAAAAAAGGACCAAACCGATCTCAATCTAAAAAGGAAGCAGACAGTCTTCAAATATTACATTTGGCGCATTTAGGAAATATGTATGAAATGGGTTATGCCGATATTTCGGGTCCTTTTGGAGATGACGGAGATATAAGAGGAATCACTATTTACAATGTTCCAACTCTCAAAATGGCCGATAGTTTAGCAAATTCAGATCCCATGGTAATGGCCGGCAGATTGAAAATCGAAATGCACCCATGGTGGGCAGCAAAGGGATTTGCATTGAGGTAGCTAGGCTAAAATTTTTATGATTTCTTTAATCGTTGCTAGATCTGAAGTGCCTACTGTATTTGTTTCAAAAAAGGAAACCGGGGCATGCTCTTTTTTTATTGCTGAAAAGTGAATCGATTTAAAACCATATATTTTAAATGCTAGCGCATTAGTTATATCTATGCCGCTTCCGGGCATTATCTCTATTCTATCTGCTGAAAGATCCTTCAATTCTTTAAGGAGTTCTATTCCGTCAATGGCCTTTGGTTGCTGTCCCGAACTCAGTAAGCAATCTGCTCCTAAGGCGATAAGCGCTTGGAAAGCCTCTTTTGGCCGTCGGCAAATATCGAAGGCTCTGTGAAAAGTGAAATTTAACCCCTCCGAAGCTTCGATAAGCAATTTTGTTGCCTCTAAATCGATATCGCCTTCCGAAGTTAGGGCTCCACTAACAATTCCCGAACAGCCTGCTTTTTTAATATAGGCGATATTTTTAAGCATGCTTCGGAGTTCATTCTCAGAAAACACAAAATTTCCGCTTCTGGGCCGAATTAGTACATGCGTAGCAATGTCCAAATCGGATAATACGTGATGTATTAGTTCGTAGGACGGAGTTAAACCACCTACCGCAAGATTTGTACAGAGTTCAATGCGATCTGCTCCGCCTTCTTGAGCAGCTTTCGCACTTTCAAAACTATTGGCACATATTTCTACTTTCATATAATTATCTATGTCTAAACCGGATCACGTAATTTTAAGATAGCATAACAATTAACTAATACTCAACTATATGAGTGGTTTCAATGGGTTTATGCCTTTATTCAATTATTATTTCATCAATAAAGGTCCATGCTTTATTTCCGGCACCCTGTTTACCGTCGGGTATTATACCATAACTCGGAATTGTAATCACAATGCTTGATGTTTTTATCGCATCAAATGGAAAACTCTGTTCTACAATAGATTCTCCCTCTAAAGGTTTTAAAACACGCATACATGTGACCTCTTTTCCGTTTAATTTTTGAGTGCTCACACTAACTTCCTTTGGAGCATAAATCCATTGACCGTTGGCATTATAAAATCGGAGTGAAACCATATTAATCTCGGTTTCTTGTTCCAAGTGAATAGTTACCTCCACGTCATCTCCCCAAAACCCCAGCCACTCTTTATCGCCATAACGCGAGTCACTGCCTTTAATACCATTAATAAGTGCGACAATTCCACCAGCACTATATGCCTTATGTGGCACCCCATTAACCCCAATTCCTGCTCTAATACCTTTATGATGAATAATTTCTTCTGAAAAACCTCGTCCAATCTTTTTACCATTTTTATAAATGTTCGCGGAGATAGTACTATTGGAAGTGATTTCAATGGGTTTCGAATACAGTTTCTCCTCAGAGGAATTTATCGAATATCTAATTACCTTCCCTTCTGTGGGGGTCGATAATTCATAAAGAATTTTACCGCTTTGTTTGAGAAGTCGACCTTCTATCACGTATAAATGATTGGCATAATTAATATTTAACGCATCCAATCTTTTCATAAAAGGCTCTAAACGCGATAAGAAATTTGAATAATCTGCAGGTAAATTTTCTGAGGCACCACTCCAAACCACTTCGCTCATCGCTAAAATACGCGGGAATGCCATATACTCAACTTTGTCTTCAGAAGACATATACTCGGTCCATACATTTCCCTGTGCACCTAAAATGTACTTTCGTTCCTCTTGAGTTAGCTCTGAAGGGATCGGATTAAAACTATACACCTTTTGTAAAGGTAAGTATCCGCCGATAGCGAGAGGTTCGTCGGGATGCTCCGACTGATAATAATCGAAATAGGCATGCGAAGTAGGGGTCATAATAACATCATGATTTTGCTGTGCTGCCGCTACCCCGCCATCAGTTCCACGCCATGACATTACTGTGGCGTTTGGAGCTAAGCCACCCTCCAAAATTTCGTCCCAACCAATGATTTTTTTCCCCTTGTCATTAACAGCTGCTTCTATTTCTCTAATAAAATAACTTTGTAAGCCATGTTCATCCTTTAAGTTGAGATCTTTAATTAACTTCTGACAGTGATTGCATTTCTTCCATTGTGTTTTTGGTGCTTCATCACCACCTATATGAATATATTCTCCGGGGAACAATTCCATTACTTCTGAAAGTACATTCCTTAAAAAAGTGAAGGTCTTATCGTTCGGGCAAAAGACATTTTCGAAAACACCCCATTTAGTAGCAACCGCAATTTTTTTTCCGGTACACCCTAACCCGGGATACGCACTAATTGCGGCTTGAGCATGACCCGGCATTTCAATTTCTGGTATGATGGTAACATTATGCTTTGCGGCAAATTCCACCACCTCTCTGATATCGTCTTGAGTATAATATCCTGCGTATAGCTTTCCATCAAACTGTTGTGGAGAATCATTAAAATGACCAACTAATGTCTCTGCGCGAGTGGATCCGTGGTTGGTAAGATCGGGATATTGCAATATTTCAATTCTCCATCCTTGATCGTCGGTGAGATGCCAATGGAAGTAGTTCATTTTCAACATTGCCATATTTGAGATGTATTCTTTTATAAACTCCTTCGGAAAAAAGTGTCGACTCACATCCAAATGCATCCCTCGATACGAAAATTGAGGGGCATCTGTGATAGATACTTGCGGAAGAGTAAGTGGTTGTGGACGTATGGAGTTGCTGCGCTCAAGTTCCTGTGGTAACAATTGACGTAATGTTTGCACGGCATAAAATGCACCTCCTGAGTCGGCAGCATTTATAGTGATATTTTTATCCGTAATAAATAAGGAATATCCTTCGGGAGGAAGAGATGTGTTTTTTTCAATTTTTATCGTCGCTATAGCCTTTTCAACGGCTTGAAATTCCCAACGCGTCCCGTTTTGAAGAAATTTCCGAAGAAAATCTTCAGCAATTTTAAATTCTTTATCTGCATAGAGAGTGCTGTAATTATCAAGAGCCAGGTGCCCCTCATGCCGTTCGATCTGCTGTGGTTTTGGAATAAGCACAATTGAGGCTAGCTTATCTTCCTTTTGAGAAATACAACCATTCAGAAATAGAAGCATCAATATTATACTTATGTTTCTCATTATTTATATAAGAGTTGGTTTAAGGTCTTTATTTGTACGATTGGGGGCGAATTATTTTCAGTTGTAAACTGAACTGATTTACTTTCATTTGGAAGCAGATCGAAGAAATTGTCTTCAAATCTCCCTGTATCTCCAGTAATTAAAAATAGATCCTTTTGAAGAGTTTTCGAGGAAAGTGTTAATAAATACCCTGTCTTATTTTTAACGATTTTTTTTTCTATTCTCGCTTGTTTTAAAGAAAGGTTTTTGGGTTTTCCGAAGAAATACACCTCTTTTTCATTTCCAAAAATAACTTCTACATAGGATGCATTTCTATTAAACTCAATTTCCGATAGCAACACTTCATATACTAATTCATTTTTCTCGTTAGAAGTGGAAACTTCTTTATTTTGTGTTTTATGAAGTATCACCCCATTAAAATCTTTGAAAAGAACATACATATTTGCTTTCATTGTAATATTGCTATCATCTATAACAACCACTTTTAATGAATTGTTATCCTCAAACGGAACTATCAATCTGTTTTTGAAGACATCTTTAACCTTATATTGTAAAGCTTTCCAATTTCCCAAGCCATCGATACTCGACCATGATACCGCGGGCCAGCAATCATTGAGCTGCCAGTAAAGTGAACCCATATTGTAAGGCTTCGCCCGACGATGAGCACGTATTCCTTTGGTAATACCGTAGGCCTGGAGTAACTGACTCACATATACATAATCCTCGTCGTTTTCAGGAACAGGGAAATCACGCGACATATAGTCTTTAATCAGCTGGAAACCACGTGAATGTTTTTGGTGTGATGTTACTGCAGGATCATTGAGATATAGAGAATCTAATGTAGTAAAATAGCGTATTGCTTCATAGCTTGGAAACGATTGAAATCCGAACTCACTCATAAATCTCGGAACTTCCTCTTCATAATGCTCGAAAGGATAACCATCATGCCAAACCCACCAATCATGAGCGTCACCCTCGAATTGATATCGCTTATCACCCCGTCCATATTTTGGAGAGCTTTCCCAATAGGAAACCGATGGATTCAGGCTGTCCACCACTCTTGGTAGAATATGATTAAATAAAGCGTAATACCCCTCCCATATTTCCTGTTTCTGTGCTTCTGTCTTACCTTCTTTCCAACCCCAACGATGCCAACCTTCGCTGTTTTCGTTATTTCCACACCATAAGGCAAGACTAGGATGCCGGCGTAAGCGTTTAACATTTTCTATCGCTTCTAGTTTGGCATTCTCTAAAAATTCCGGGTTTCCGGGATACATTGCACAGGCAAACATAAAATCCTGCCAGATCAAAATTCCTTTTTCGTCACAAAGGTTGTAGAAATGTTCATCTTCATAAACCCCACCACCCCAAACTCGAAGCATATTCATGTTTGATTCAACTACATCATCAAGTAATTTTTCTCGTTGCTGCGATGTCACTTCCGGCAAAAATATGTTCTGCGGAATGTAATTCGCTCCTTTCATATATACCGGTTTTCCATTAAGCTTAAAATAAAAGCTTTCCCCTATACTATCTTTTTGTGAAATCAATTCGATGGTTCTTAGTCCGACTTTTTCGTGCTGAGTGGCGATAACAGAAGATTCTTTAAGCAAATTTATTGTGAAATCGTATAGAAAAGGTGTTCCCAGATTATGTGTCCACCAGAGATTCGGGTTATTTATAATAATCGGATATTCATAAACACCATCCATTCCGTAGATTTCTGCTGCAAACGTCTCTCGTTCATTGGTCGTATTATTTATAATCTCAATGGTGCATTGCTCGTATTCCGGAACTTCAAGCTCCAAAATCGCGGTTAGTTTGGCTCTTTTCTTGCCTAGGGAATCGATACGAATAAATGAATCTTTTATTCTTGCCTTATTATACGAAATCAATGAAATATCTCGCCAAATTCCCATAGTTTTAATGGCTGGACCCCAATCCCAACCATATTGAAATTGAGGTTTTCGAGTAAAAACGCGCGGCGCTTCAGGAAGTGTGTAGTTAATTTTAGACGCTTCAGCCTCCTCGATTAAATCTTGAGATTGAAATTGAATTAAAAGTTCATTTTTAAGCTGCAGTGCATCGCTCACATCAATTTCCCAACTTCTAAATGCATTATTTGCGGAAAGTATCAGAGAATCATTGAGAAATACGTTCGTATAAGTATCTAAGCCGTCAAATTTTAGAAAATGCTTGGTCTTTTTAAGCTTTGCTTCAGAAACAGAGAATGATTTTTTATAATTCCAGTTATTCTTAGAAACCCATTGAATAGAATCTTCATTATTAAGTATAAACGGGTTTGGGATTTTTCCTAATTTAATTAGATCAGTTTGAACCGTTCCGGGAACTTTGGCGGGCATCCACTTATTATCGCCTGCCTCTGAAAATTGCCAACCCTCATTTAAAAATTCTGCTTCGTTAGCTGCCTCTTTACAACTTACTAAACACAGGGTGAGGAGCAACAGAAAAGCTAATTTAAATATCATTCCTCTAAAATAGTAAATTATTAGAGCGAAGCCCTTGTAATTTCTATCTTCTGCCGAACTTCATTACCCTCCAGATCGGTGGCGCTTAGCGTATAGGTACCGGGTTGTGGTGCGAGTGCCAATTCATGAAATGTTTCTGTCTTCCCGATATAGTCCTGGTCCAGATACCAGAAGACGGTCGTTTCCGGCGAGCGGTGAGCGAGCCGGAATATTACTAGGTTCGTCATTTCATCGAAATCTTTAGGTAACAGGATAGACTCATTTTTCTTTGGAAAGATAAACTGCATATTTAATTCGCCGGCTTTCAAACACCCTTCAGCAAACGCAGGAAGCGGCTTGTATTCGGGATGCTGCGGAGCGTAATAATATTCTAAAATTGGCGGAAGGGCAAACCAGCTTTTCTGCTTCATTTCTGAAAGGGGGTAACAAGAAGAATTTACACGATAGGTTTCTGTAGCAGTCAAAAATACTTTTTGATGAAAGGGGCAAGCTTCGGTCTTAATTCCATCCTTCGGAATCCAATCCGTCGTAATTTCATCACAGAACACAGCAGCTAAATGCCCACTTTTTAAACAAACTTTAGCTTCTATTAATTCGTCGAAGGGCATGGCAAACCAATCACTTTGGGGAAGAACATCTAAAACATCGAAGAGAATAGGGGCGGCAGCTTGAACACCTGTTAATCCGGGTCTCCCTTCTCCATCAGCATTACCCACCCAAACTCCAATGGCATATTTTTTCGTAACTCCAACGGCCCACGCATCTTTGAATCCGTAACTTGTTCCTGTTTTCCATGCGATGGGTTGCGAATTACTAAAAAAGCTCCAGTTTTCCTCTCCTGCCGGTCTATTAACTTTTTGAAGTGAATTGAGAGTTTCATATATCGCAGCTGCATTAAAAACCGGCGGATTAGACATTTTGCTTCCTAAATGAACTTCTATATTCTTAAGGTACACTGGTTCTACGAATTCATTAGCGCGATACTCACTTGAAGATTTGTTAAAATAATTGAGTGTTGAGGCCATTCCTGCATACGCCTTGGTTATATCCCATAGTGAACTCTCGGCACCCCCGAGGATTAATGAAAGTCCGTAATAATCGGCAGGCTGATTGATGCCCGAAAAATTCATTGCTTCCAACTTATGATAAAATCGCTGCAAACCATAGGAGCGTAACATTCTCACAGCAGGTACGTTCAAAGAACGGGAAAGTGCAATACTGGCGGGTACCGCGCCATGGTACTTTTTATCAAAATTTTCGGGACTATAGCCGTTAACAACTGTCGGGATATCTGCAACTAAGGTATTAGGCAGCAATTCGCCTGCATCTAGAAGCGAACTGTATAAAAACGGCTTCAAGATACTTCCCGTACTACGTGATTTGTCGATTATATCTACATAATTATTGTGCTCCTTCGTTGTGGGAGCGTTACCAACATAGGCCAGGACTTCACGAGTATTGACGTCGAGTATTAAAACCGCCAGATTATGTATTTGATTCTGTTTTAATAAGAAATGTTGCTCTTTGGCTATTCTGTTTATTTTCTGCTGAAGGTGATAATCGATAGTTGTTACTATTCTTTTGCCGCGATGTTCGTTACGTATCTTTTCTGTAAGATGAGGAGTTTCTTCCGGGAGGTTAAGAGGTTTACCGGGTAATTTTTCATCTAAAGCAAGCTCATAGGTTGTTTGATCTATGATGTCTTTCTGAAAGAGCTTCAATAGTAAACGATCCCTTTTTTCTTTCAGCAGAATTTCGTTTTTCCCAGGGAAGATGAGCGAGGGAGCGTTAGGCAAAACCGCCAATGCAGCCGATTGACCCCAGCTTAGTTCTTCCGAAGGAATTCCGAAATATCGCCATGACGCTGTTTCCAAACCAACCACGTTTCCACCAAATGGCGCATAGGAAGCATACAAACTCAATATTTCCTTTTTAGAAAAACCGGCCTCCAGTCGAGTAGCCTGAACAATTTCAATCAGTTTTTCGCCGTAATTTCTGTCCTTGTTTTTTCGTGAAAGTCGAATCACTTGTTGTGTTAAGGTGCTTCCTCCTCTGCGTTTTTCGGTAGTTAGGTTTCCCCAAAGTGCTTTTGAAATTGATACCGGATTGAAACCAGGGTGTTTATAAAAATGTTCGTCTTCAAAAAGTAAAATTGATTGTTCAAAACGTCTTGGTACCGAATCCATTTTGGGGAATCGCCACTGTCCGTCATCGGCAATACGAGCCCCTAACATAATACCTTCTTTACTCTCAACAACTGTGGCTGTGGGTACATCGAATAAATTCGATGGGAGACAAAAAAACCATATTATCAATGACACAATACTCACGCCGAGCTTGATTTTATGTCTACTTAAATATGGAATTAAACTAGCCTTCATATGGCGTTTTTATTTTTCAACAGTTACCCAAATGCCCTTATTTCGAGCGTAATAATTACTGTCGTACATCGCTTCAGCCTGAGTTCCGGGGAGATAATATGTCCCTAAATAAGAAGCATTTAATTTAACGACGAAAGTTTTCGACTTTTTAGCACCCAAGTCAAAATAGAAATTTACTCTATCATCTCTTATGTCAGTATATCTTGCGTTACCGCTTGCACCACCACCCAGGTCGGTAAAGCTGGTATTCACAATTTCCCACCCTCCCGGAAAGATTTTTGAGAGTGCAATATTGTTAACATCGTCTATTGATGTATTTGTTACTGTTACTTGTGCTGTGATTTCGCTTCCCTGTCTTACTTTAGTAATGTCCATGGACTTGCCCGAGCCATCAAAATATTTCGCATTTAAGGCAAGATTCTTTTTTTCAGCAAGTTCTTTTCCCAGAGGGAGTTTCCCTTTTTGAGATAGAGTTATATAAACAATATTTCCTTTATTATTGCTCACAGTAACCGAATTGGCGCCCATTTTTATATCGAGTTCCCGTTGTGCGACGGCACTCTGGGTTTTTAGTGTCACACTCTTTCCACTATTAGTAAAAGTAAGTTCCATATCTCTTCCACCATTTTTATTGATCATTTTTGCCATGGCCAGCAACCCGTAAGCGGTTTCTTGAGTGCTATACCATTGCTGTGATGAAAGCTCCTTTGCCAGGGAAACTGCAAGTTCGCGTTGTTTTGGATCACTCAATGCGACCATAGTTTCTAAGGCCATAGCTTTGTTTCTGAAAGGAGAACCGTACGTATAGTAATCATAACGCTCGGGTTTAAAACTAACATTAGCCGATTGTGTGATTTCCTCGGCGACTTTCGTCTTGCCTGCCAAAGCGTAGGCTGCAGCTAAACGCCACTTGGCATCGTTACTGAGGTTTTTAGATTCCCGCAATCTATTCATAGCGGCCAATTCGGGTTGTCCAGCCAAAGCGAGAGTGTATAATCTATACGCTTGATTGAGACTCGAATTATAACTTGTAGCGCTATTTCTCCATTGTCTGGAGACATTTTTCTGATAGCGTAACCAATTACTCATAAAAGTAATGGGTAGCGCATACCCTTTTTGCTTGGCTTCTAACATAAAATGTCCGGCGTAGTTCGTTCCCCAGTCATCTGCTTCTCGCTCACCGGGCCAATATGAAAGTCCGCCATTGGCATTTTGAAAATTACCTAAGCGCTGTATGGCAGCCTTAATATTTTTTTGGATTGTTTGTTTCTTGTCGAACGTTATGTCAAACACATCCCCTAAGTACAGTTGAGGAAAGGCTCCTGAAGTAGTTTGCTCCACACATCCATGTGGATACTGAATCAAATATTCAAGTCGTCTGCCAAAATCCATGGGAGGAACCGTCGAAAACTCAAGAAGTGCGCCATTAGTTCCTGAAACTCCGAAGGTTGAAAAGTCGATAGTTTGTGATGCGTTTTCAGTGAGAGTGAACTGGGTGCTCTTTTGGGAAATCGGATTAGGATTCTCGACATCAATTTCCACTTTAAAGCTCGCTTTTTCGCCATTACCCGAAGCAAGAACTTCTATTGTTTGAAATTTGTTGGTCGGTAATACTTCAAATTCGAAGTTCACAATTCGTTCGCCGGGTTCAGAGAATGAGACTGTTTTGGAACTTCCATTTAAGGGTTTTAGGGCATCTCCCACATTTACAGAAATGACAGCCGATTTAATTTTATTTTCCATCGCAAATACCGTAACAGGCAATACCACTTTTTCACCGGGAGAGAGTTTCCGAGGTAGGGAAGCAAGCACCATTAGCGGTTTTCTCACAGGAGTTGTCTCTTCGATTTTTCCGTAGGCGCTCTTATTATTCTGTCCGGCAATAATCATGGTTCTTACCGAACCGACATAATTAGGCATAGTAATTTGATGAGAAACGGTCTTTCCTGCATCCAACTTAAAAGGGCCGAGGTATCTTACAACGGGCTTAAAGCGATCTGCTTTTCTGTTTTTGGCTCCGGCAGCCTCATCACCACCGCCAATTGCATATATGTTGTTCACACTTCCCGAGTATGCGCCAATTACAAAATCATATATATCATAAGTTTTCACCCCTAGGGCTTCACGAGCATAGAAGGCTTCGTGAATTTTAGGAGTGGCAAAACGTGTAAGATCTAAAAGGCCTTCGTCCACCATTGCAATTGTATACGTCATTTCTTGACCTCTTTCTTCGGAAACTTTTACAGTAAATTTTTCTTCTGGTTTCAAAACTTTGGGAATTTCGAGTTTTGGATGGAGTACAGTTGAAGGATCTTCCACTAGCATCGGAATAACTCCGTACAGGCGAATGGGAAGGTCGTTCAAGGTTTGATCATGCGGCTGAAGCAATGATATGTTCACATAAATATTTGGCGCCATTTCTTTTGATATCGGAATAGTAACTTTAGTCTCTCCTTTTTTTGTTTCAACCCATTTTGTAGAAAGGACTTCGGTTCCATTTTCAATACTGATTAGTGCTCGACCAATACTTCCTGAGGGAAATGTTACCACTGCATCTTCACCCACATTATATTTTTCTTTATCTGCCGAAAAAACCAACATTTTCGCGCTTTCAGAATCACCATCGGTTGGTGCCTGCCACCAGTTTCGGTAGAAATATGTAATATGACCGGTCGCGTGGCCCGACTCCTTATCGACAATCCTAATAAGATACCGACCCCCTTCTTCTTCAGGAATGTTGACAGTAAAATTTACTTTTCCGCTTGCATCAGATGAAATTTCGAACTCTCGGATAGGCCGATGCACTGTAGCATTTTCATATCGTGAGAGATTATCACTTCCGCGATTCCACCACCAGCGCCATTCAATTTTAAATATTTTTACTTCCAGTTTTCTGTTGCCACTGGCGATTCCCTGGGCATCGACAGTGGCAACATCGAATACTGTATTTTCATCTGTAAAAAATGAGCCGTATCTATGTGCTTCAGGCGAGCGCAACCCCACGAAGTGCGAATATGGAGCAAGACTTTTAGAAAAAACATCTATAGAAAAATCGCCGCCGCCCTCAAATATTTTGGTTAAAAATGTTGCCTTTAACATTCCTGGCGCATTTTCACTGAGCTCAATTTTTTTACTGAAATCTGTGATACCTTCCGAAGAAAGTTCTTTTGCAATCATTGGAATCTCTATTTCATTGAAGTTTCTAATTGGGTCATTAAAATTGTAATTTGGGAATTTTGGGAATGCGGTTGCAGTGGTTCGTAATGTCGCATTCATTTCGATCTTAAGGTTTCTTGCCGGAGCTCCGTGAAGCCAAGTTCCCGTAGCAATACCTTTGATGGGTTTACTGGCATCCAGAATCTCATCGTCAAAATCAAGTTTTATTTTTAATCGATTAGGTTTTATGGTGGCTACTTTTAAACTTTTTGTAAAATTCACTCCACCAACAGTAATCGTTGCGATCCAATTTCCTGTTGGGGCAGATGCTTCCGTCTTAATGGGAAAATAATGAAAGCCATTCACCCCGCCATTTGAAGCCGATGAAATACTGCGCTGCACTAGTTTTCCCCTAGCATCAGTTATTTCCAATTTTACGGGATGATCTTTTGGTAATGGGTTGGAAGCATCATTTAAAACAAAAGTTAAATGGATACTGTCACCAGGACGATGCACCCCTCTTTCAGTATAAATAAATCCTTTAAGGCCCTTTTGTAAATATTCTCCCGAAACATCGAATTTACTCATAGAAAGGGCATTCCCGTCTTCCAATTTTGCATATGCATAATTGTTGCCTTTTTGAGCGATGGCAAAAGAAATAGCTTTTTCGCTATCAAATAATGTAAGTCCGTCGCTTTCGGTGGTAGTGGTTCCAATAAGTTGCTGTTGATAGTTATACAATTTGATCTTGACGCCACTTTCGGGTTTAGTAGTGAGAAGGTTATTTGCGGCAAAATGGTATGACCTGTTATTTCCTTTCTTGACAATTAATCCAAGATCCGATCCTAAAACATTGGTTGAAGCAAACCTGTTTTCGTTGTAATAAGCATCGTGACATGGATTGTCGCGTTGATCCCAATTGTAATTTTCACGACGCCACTGGTAAATTTCATTATCCCAAAATTGCTCCTCTCGCGCATCTTCGTTCCCGGTGCCGTTATTGCTATAGTAGTCTTCCTCTTCATAATCTTCGGTGTAGAAATCTTCTTCTGAATTTGTGTCTCCTGAGGTAGCTGCATTGCAATCGTAAGTAATATATTCTGGCTTAAAGCTGAATTCGAGGCGGTAAAGTGCACCGGGATCTGCGTTAAACAATTTTGAAATATCCAGGGCGTGCGCTTGCCAAAGGCTATTATCGCCCATGCCATTTTCGGCAAGCGAGATTGTTTTCTTGGCGATTCGTCTTCCAACCCGCTTAATTTCATAATTGCTGTAAGCATCCAGTTGTGAATTTTGCAGGAGTTGGAGCATATTATTTTCGTAGACTTTAATCACTCTAACATCGACCATTTTTAGGTTGACAGCTTCGAAGAAAATTGGAGTAGAGGCAGAATTTGGAAGTATCACTCCTTTTGAAATTAGACGGACAGCCGGTTTTAGTTGTTCAAAAGAGATAAGTTCAGAAAACTCTTTTTTTAAGCCATAATTTTCAGCGTTCTTTATTCCGTCGAAAACAGTTACCTGTACATTCCCAACAATTCGGTTAGAAGGATAGACATTTAAGACATTTCCATCTACTTCGAAGCGCAGATTTTCTGAGTTCTCAATTGTGACCAAACCGGAAAAATTTTGATTTTCTTTTAAGGGATCCGAAAAATTAATAGAGAGAGAAGCTTGTGGAGCGGCTGTACTGTGAACATCGACGATAGAGAAGTTATTTTGCCCCGGGATTTTGAAACTGTTTTCACCCTTATTTTTAGCTCCAATAGGTTTTCCGTCCCAACTTATCTCTATTGAGGAGTCGTCTGCTTGTCGTTGAATGCTATCGATGGTAAAGTTGAAAAAGACTGCTGCTTCGTTTTCTGTAGCCCATTTAAGCCTCAGCTTTTTATCACCGTGCTTTACTGAAACTAATCTCTTGGCATTTTCCAATGAAATATAATCGGACGCCTGAATAGTTCCAGTCACATATTGCCATTGTTTGTTATACGACTGAAGGTTGCCGAGGTCGATTTTAAAATTAGGGGTAAATGTTTTAAAACGAAAGGTGTAGTTTTTAAATTCATAAGATACGTCTTCGTATAACTTATCCAGTTTAACGGTTACGCTGTATTCGGTGTCTGGTTTTAAGTACTCAGTAGGTTGGAAGATAAGGGTTCTTCCATTTTCAATGAGTAGTTTGCCTTCAGTTTTCGGACTTATTTTCAAGAATTCTGATGGAATCTCTTGGGTGATCTCAAATTTATCAAGAGGTTTTGAAAGTTCGATACGAATAGGATCTGCGATCGATTTGTTTCCGTAGGTGTTGTAAGATATATACTCTTTGAATTTATATAAATTGTCTGTTTCCGAGGTCTGAGTTTTATCTCCACAAGAGAATACGAGCGCGAAGGTGGTTAGGGCAAAAAGGCGGAGCAAATGTTTCATTAGATGATGGTTTACGTTATTAAAAGTACTGTAAAATGTCAGTTTTCGCAATGAGAATTCCTGTTCAATATTCCTGTAATGAGGTATAATGAATGGGTAACGTATAGATTTAAGGGAGGGAGATGTTTTTTAAACGGAAGATTCTTTCTCTTCGTATAGTGAATTTGAGAATTGTGAATTGTTTAACATGGTGACCTGCATATACTTA
>CBDUGY010000067.1:0-15457 GCA_965367015.1 uncultured Ulvibacter sp. | reverse complement strand
GGTGATGGGGTGTCGAGCATTTATTTTTTGTAATTTTCTTACACAAAAAATAAAGAGGAGTTAGAATGCAATATACCTGTTTTGTAGACATAGACTTACCCATTGACATGGTCGTTCAACTTTGGAAAGACGAAGATAATTTTAAAGAATGGCAGGATGGCTTTAAGAGCATTGAACATTTAAGCGGTATCCCTAATGCTCCTGGTGCTATAGCAAGGATTATCTTAGAAGATAAGAGAAGAATAGAATTACTCGAAACAATTATTTCATCAAACTTACCAAAAGAAAAAATCGCTTTGTACGAACATATTCATATGTCCAATACACAAACTACACGATTCAAGAAAATCAATACTAACAAAACTCAGTATATTTCTGAAGTTGAGTACATAAAATTTAACGGCCTTTTGATTAAGTTAATGGCGAAACTCTATCCCGGCAAGTTCAAAGCACAAAGTCAAAAATGGATGAATCAGTTCAAAGCATATGCTGAAAAGGACAACTAATAGCCTTTAACGTTTCCCCCAGGCCTTTAAGTCAATTGACTTTTCTATTTTATCTTGTATATCTTTGGATAAATTTGGAAAGAAATCAATTCCGGTGACATCTTCTATAGAATCAATAGTTACAACGTATTCATAGAAAGATCTATTCGTTGGTTTATTTGGAATTAGAAAAGCAATGGCTTTAAAATTTCCATTTGAAGCATCAATAATGATCTTATAAAAATCTTCAGGCACCGAAACATTTTCATCTCCAATACCCTGCAGATCTTCTTTTAAAACTCCCCCTGTCACTACATAAACACCCTCATATTTATCGGCCCAATATCGAACTTTTTGCTCTAAGCTGTTCCAAACCCCAGAATTAAAATCGTGGTCCTGCGGACTTATATTACTCGTTAAAAATGTCTCGTGGAAAGCGTCATAGGTAAACTTCCTATCACCCGCCGGACATAAATGGCCACGGTCGTAACCTGAATTTTTATAATTACGCCAATCTGCCGACTTGGTTTTTACCTTTCGGTCTTCAACAAAGTAAGGACGATCGAAGTCGTTCCTGGACAGATGATTTTTATTGAGTGCATAAGCTACCCATTCAGCCTGTTCATGTGCTTCTGCATAGGACAGGCTAAAATACTGATGGTTAACAATACTACCAGTAGTTGAAGTTGGTTGAAAAGAGCTATCGAATTCCGAAGAAGAATAATCGCCCGAATTAACGGATATTGTAGGATAATTTTCATTTTTCCTATCAATATACTTTTCAGCATAATACAGTATTACTGTAACTAAAATTATTATGATAGGATAAAGATATTTTCGATTCATTTTTTAAATTTAAGCCCTTACATCAAGCGCATCTCGTAAAGCGTTACCAATTAACATAAATGCAGTCACCAAACTCATAATGGCGAACCCCGGTATTAATGCCAGATAAGGTTTTCCTAAAATGATATATGCATAATGGTCTTTTATGATCCCTCCCCAACTAGGCATTGGAGGTTGAGCCCCAATCCCCAAAAAGCTCAGGCCGCTTTCAATTAGTATCGCACCCGCAAAATTTGCCGCAGAAATAATAATAACCGGCGCCATAGCATTAGGCAAAATATGTTTTGCAATAATTCTGTAATCATTGTACCCTAAAGCTCTCGCGGCAGTGACATATTGCATTTCTTTAACACCCATAACCTGCCCTCTAACCACTCTGGCAACTTCTACCCACATAGTGAGTCCAACTGCAATAAAAACTTGCCAAAAACCCTTCCCAAGGGCCAAAGTTATTGCAATTACTAAAAGCAAGGTGGGAATAGACCAGGTTACGTTTATTACCCACATAATTGCCGCATCAATTTTTCCTCCAAAATATCCGGCAATTGCCCCTAATGTCACTCCAATAATTAGAGAGATAAATACCGCCACAAAACCAATCGCTAGAGAAATACGAATACCAATGAGCATTCTACTTAAAAGATCCCGTCCGTATTTATCGGTACCGAGTATAAATGTTTTTTCTGAAATATATTGCTTCGGAATTGCCTCCACATTCCTTGCTTTCGGAAAAAGAGTTAATGCATATTCCTTCTGAAGCCCTCCCGTTTCATCTGATGTGTATTCGGCAATCTGAATTCCTGAAGCCGTTAACTGATAATCAGTAATAGGAATTTCGGTAGCAGCATTCTTCTTTCCGAAGAAAAAAACAGACAAGTCAGAATCCTGTTCCACCGCAGATGGAATGGTAAGCATTTTTACAGTAAATCCCGGAGATTTTGAATGTACAGATAAATGCATCTGATTAGCATTTTGTGAATTATCTGGTGCAATCGCGTAAGCAAAAACTGCAATTAATACACAAATCGATAAAAAGCAGAAACTTAAAACGCCCCAAAAGCTTTTTTTGAACTTTTGGAGCGCAATTTTTGTTAATCCGCCACTTGGCTTTTCTTGACGGGATGGTGTCGCTTTTTTCACAAAACAAAGGTATTAAAAATATCGCCTTGTGAGCGTAATAGAACAACAAGGTTCTAAACAAACCTCCGTCGAAAAAATCTTAATTTTTAATGTTAGCTACCTTACCAGCCTTTATATTGCTGAGCTCAAGATCTTCTAATACATTCACCGCTTCTTCAACATATATATCTTTACTCAAATTCTTATGCCATCTCTTACGTTTTTCTCGCAAGGTGGTATCTTGTTTCATCAATGCAATTTCGTCGGGCAGTGAACGATAGCTGAGCTTATTATCGTACTTATCTATGGCATCAAACTTCTTCATCTCCTCTTTACGCTTTTCAATTTCGGCACTATATTTATCAAAATTTAAAGTCACATCCATCTCATCACGACGCTTTTTGATGTATTTTGCATTCTCTTCAATAAGCATTAATTGCTCACTTTGCGCCATACGGGCTTTACTTCGGTCAATTGTTTCTTGAAAATCAATATAACCATCCCAAACGTCATAGTTAGCAGCCTCGATCTTATCATAAGGTAACGGATTATCGTAATCGCGTTCTCCTATATCAATATAACTGTATCGATCTGGCATTACCACATCACTCTTAACTCCCTCTAATTGTGTAGATCCTCCGTTAACACGATAAAATTTCTGAGTAGTAAGCTTCAATGCTCCCATATCTCCCAAATCATTTTTACGTAACCATTGGTTAAGATCAATTAAATTTTGCACCGTTCCTTTTCCATATGATTGCTTACTACCAATAATAATAGCTCGCTTATAATCCTGCATTGCAGCTGCCAAAATTTCGGAAGCCGAAGCCGAAAGTCCATTAACTAATATCACCAAAGGTCCATCCCAAACAATTTCCTCATCTTCATCTTTTAAAACTTCTTTTCGACTACCTCCTGAAGCGACTTGTACCACCGGTCCTTCCTTTATAAACAATCCGGCAATGTCAACTGCGGTTCGCAAAGACCCTCCACCGTTATCCCGAAGGTCTAAAACCAATCCTTCCATTCCCTCTTGCTTTAATCGAATGATCTCTTTTTTAACATCACTGGCAGCATTGCGTTCTTTATAATTCTCCATATCGAAATAGAAAGCGGGAAGATTAATTAAACCAAACTTCTTGTCTTCTTTTTCGATTAACGTCGATTTAGCATAAGTTTCTTCCAGTTCCACAACATCCCTTGTGATAGTTTCTTCTTCAATACTACCATCAACTCTTTTTACTGTAAGTGTAACCTTTGTTCCTTTCGGACCTTTAATGAACTTAATAGCATCATCAATGCGCATCCCGACAATACTAACTGCATCGTCTTCATCTTCCTGCTTAACCTTTAATAGTATATCGCCAACTTCTAAATGTTCCCCTCTCCAAACAGGCCCTCCACTAATTACTTCAACTACGTTGATGTAATCATTTTTCTTTTGAAGTCTGGCACCAATTCCTTCCAGTTTACCGCTCATTCTTAGATCGAAACGATCTCTATCTGGTGGTGCGAAATAATTTGTATGCGGATCGAACTCTTCAACAATCGTATTTAAAAAGATCGCAAAATAATCTTTGCGTTCAAGATCATCGGTAAAATCAAAATATTCGGTCAGAGAAGTTTCTGTAGCCTTTCTCGCCTTTACTTCCATTTCTGCCAAGGACAGCTTTTCATTTTCAGTTGGCTTGTATTCTTCCCCCTTCTCTTTGGCTTCTTTCTTTCTTTCTTCAGAAGTATTTTTATCCTCTACATAATCGTAATAAGAAGAAATCGTAGAAAACTTTAATTGTTGTCTCCAGCGATCTTTTATCTCTTTCTTGTTTTTTGCATAAGCCAAGTTGTCGTAATCAACACTTATTATATCATCTTCATTGTAATTAAAAGGAGTTTCCAGAATTTCAATATACATTCCTTTCACTTCTTTTAACCGTTGATTGTATCTGGAATAAACTAAATCGAAAAATGTAAGCTCTTTATTTTTTATTTGATCATCTATCTCAGTCTTATATTGACTGAAATCCTCGATATCGGAAGCTAAAAAATATCGTTTTAGCGGATCTAAACCGTCAATAAAATCGGTATAAACTCCCTCTGAAAATTCATCATTTATGTCCTTAGCATCGTAATGCCCTTTCTGTAGTACATAGGATATTAGATCTAAAAGTAATTTATCCTTATCGGGGTCATCAAATTGTTTTGTAGTAAAACTACAAGAAGCAGCAGCAACAAAAACCGCTAGGAATAAAATTTTAAAATTCTTTTTCATTATTTGCATATCAATCAACTTACATTATTACTTGTGCCCTAAATTATACAAAAAACCGTGCCAAGCACATATATACGTGATAATTTTTTGTTAAACAATTTCAGAATTAAGAATTTAAAATTCAAAATTATTAAATGTACTTTTGTTTAGAGAAAATTCTACCCTATGGCCAAAAAGAGACCACTAATACTAGTTACCAATGACGATGGCATTACTGCTCCCGGTATTCGAACTCTGGTCGAGGTGATGAATACTATTGGAGATGTCTACGTTGTAGCTCCAGATGCCCCGCAAAGTGCAATGGGTCATGCTATAACGATAAATGCCACGCTGTATTGTAATAAAATGAAAGTCATGAACGACGAGCCTCAAACTGAGTATAGTTGTAGTGGCACTCCTGTGGATTGTGTTAAAATTGCTGTGAATGAAATTCTTAAACGAAAGCCGGATCTTTGCGTAAGTGGTATAAATCATGGTAGCAACAGCTCTATTAACGTAATTTATAGCGGTACCATGAGTGCTGCGGTGGAAGCAGGCACATTAGGAATTCCCTCGATCGGTTTTTCCTTGTTAGATTATTCAATGGAAGCTAATTTTGATGCTTCCAAGAAATATGTTAAGCTTTTAGTTGAGCAATGTCTAAAATATGGCCTCCCGAAAGGTGTCGTTTTAAATGTGAATATCCCAAAATTACCTGCCAAAGAGATTAAAGGCATTAAAGTTTGCAGACAAGCCAATGCCCACTGGGAAGAACAGTTCGATAAGCGTACCAATCCGCTAGGGCGTGATTATTATTGGCTTACAGGAGAATTTGTAAATAATGATAAAGGCGAAGATACTGATGAATGGGCATTAAGTAATGGATATGTCTCGGTAGTACCTGTCCAATTCGATCTCACCGCGCATCATGCAATTAAGGATATTAATACCTGGGATATATAATGAAACAAAAAATAGGAAAAGAAATCGCCATTGGACTCATCATTGGATTGATTTCTAATTTAACAGGAAGTTACTTATATATATTCTTTCTATCTAGGGTGAAGCATCTATCGGTAGATAGTACGTTTCAAATAACTTTGGAACAAGGAATGCTAGGAAATATTATAATTTTAGGCGCTTTATTGAACTTTGTGGTAGTCTTCGTTTTTCTGAAAAAAAAGAAATATTACAGAGCCCGAGGTGTAATTTTAGCAACGATAATTGCTGCACTTATTATCCTTATTTCTAAATTTTATTAAAAAACCGAGTAAGTATATTCAGAATTAACATTGATAAATTCTAAATGAAATATTACCTCATAGCAGGGGAAGCTTCGGGAGACCTTCATGGAGCCAACCTAATGAAAGCCTTGAAAATTCAAGATGCGGAAGCTAACTTTCGCTATTGGGGTGGTGAACTTATGCAGGAATCTGGCGGTGACCTTGTAAAACACTATAGAGATCTTGCATTTATGGGGTTTATAGAGGTTATTTTCAATCTACGCACTATATTAAAAAACATTTCCTTCTGTAAAAAAGATATTGAAAACTTCAATCCCGATGTGATCATATTTATCGACTATCCGGGTTTTAATTTACGGATTGCAAAGTGGGCTAAACAACAGGGGTTTAAAACACATTATTATATTTCTCCGCAAATTTGGGCCTGGAAGGAAGGTAGAATAAAAGAAATAAAAAGGGATGTGGATGCCATGTACGTAATCCTTCCTTTCGAAAAGAATTTTTACGAGAAAAAACATAATTTCCCTGTCCATTTTGTAGGACATCCTTTAATAGATGCCATTTTAAACAGAGAGCAGGTATACCCGGAAAAATTTAAGAGAGAACACAATTTAGACGATCGCCCCATTATTGCGTTACTTCCGGGAAGTAGAAAGCAGGAAATATCAAAAATGCTGGAAATAATGCTTTCGGTAGTGGAAAATTTTAATGAATATCAATTTGTAATTGCCGGAGCTCCCAGTCAAGAGGCTGCCTTTTACAAACCTTTTATTCAGAAGCAAAATGTACATTTATTGCTCAATAAAACATATGACCTCTTAAGTATTTCTCATGCCGCTTTGGTAACTTCTGGTACGGCAACACTCGAAACTGCTTTGTTTAAAGTACCACAGGTTGTTTGCTACAAAGGAAGTCGGGTCTCATATGAGATAGCAAAACGCGTGATAAGCTTAAAATATATTTCTCTCGTAAATCTAATCTTGGATAAAGAAGTGGTTACAGAACTAATTCAATCCGATTTAAACACTCAACGCTTGCAAGATGAACTGGCGCGTATCCTTGATCCTTATCAACGTGCAAAGCTATTTTTAGACTATTACGATTTAGAAAAAATGCTTGGTGGAAAAGGAGCCAGCGAGAAAACCGCATCACTTATTTACAAAGCCATTGCCGGAAGCTAATATTTTTTTTATAATTTTAGCAAAACCAAATCCTATGAAAAAGCTATTCCTACTTGCTTCGCTAGCGCTATTCATGACATCCTGCGGATCGTCATCGCGGACCGTTTCACATAAATCTTCCAAATCTTATAAAAATAAATCGATTTCTGAAGGCGATATCAACGACAAACTCGAAAATGTTGTAGCCTACGCAAAAACCTTTGAAGGCACTCGTTATAAGTTTGGAGGAACCACCAATCGAGGCATGGATTGTTCTGGTCTTGTGTATACGGCGTTTAATAAAGAACAGATCTCACTCCCTAGAGTTTCACGGGATATGGCAAAACGAGGAGAAAAAATTTCTCTATCGGATGCCACCGAAGGCGATTTGGTATTTTTTCAAACCAATAAAAACAGAAAAGTGATAAACCACGTTGGTTTAGTGATAGAAACCAGGCGTGGCGAAATATTATTTATACATTCTACTACATCAAAAGGCGTCATTATATCCTCAATGGAAGAAGGTTACTGGAAAAGTGCTTTTATAGAAGCAAGGCGTGTGATTTAAAAAATCCCTATCTTTAAAGTTCTTCAACTCCCCCTTTCAATTATAAAAGGGTGAAGTTCATCAATTACGCAATTGTAAAATTTTCTTTTTTTTTAACTCTTGGGATCCTAAGTGCGTATTTCTTGAGTCTCAACCTATTCAATACTCTTCCTGCCCTATGTATTTCTGTGTTGTTTCTAATTATTTCATGGCTAATTAGCCGTACACAATTATTCCAAAACATTTTCTTTGGAAGTGTGGCCTTCATTAGTTTTTTTTTAATTGGCTGTTTCAATTATCAAAGCCGACTCCCAAAATTTCAAAATTCTCACTATTCACATGCGGTAGTAAAAAGTACTTCGGAAAGAAACCTGGTCCAATTAAAAGTTGTGGAAATAATTAAACCTGATCGATATAACAAAAAATATATCGCATCTGTTCAGGCGATTAATGGAAAGTCTGTTCTAGGGCGATGTTTATTATATATCCCAATGGATTCGCTATCAGCGGCACCAGTTATAGACGACGTACTGCTTGTATATGTGCATTTAAGTAAAATACGTACACCATTAAATCCGCACCAATTTAATTACTCCAAATACATGAAGACATTAGGAGTGTATCATGAAATACGCCTAAAAGAGGAATACATTGTAAAAAAGACTTTGGGAGGATTAACATTAAAGGGGCTCGCAGAAAAATCACGAGAATATCTTATAAAAAAATTAGAAAAAACCAGCATAGAAAAGGATCAGCGAGCCATTCTACAAGCCTTGGTTTTGGGCCAGAAGAGAGACATTAGCAGAGAGCTATACAGTAATTATGCCGCTGCGGGCGCAGTGCATATTCTAGCCGTATCCGGGCTTCATGTTGGTATACTTTTTTTACTATTTTCAAAAGTATTATCGTTTCTGAACTATCTTAAATATGGTCGTATAATTCGCAGTGCACTCTTGATTATTTGTCTATGGGGCTTCGCATTTATTACAGGACTCTCACCATCAGTAACCAGAGCCGTCACCATGTTTTCGCTCTTCGCATTTGCCACGGCAATTGACAGGCAAACCAGTACAGTTAATACTTTATTCCTTTCTTATTTTTTATTACTATTAATAAACCCATTATTGATTTTACATATTGGATTTCAATTGAGCTATCTAGCCGTGCTATCAATCATCGTTATTCAACCTAAATTAACTAAATACTATCGGCCTAAATTCTTCGTCGACAAACTACTTTGGGATGTATCAACGGTTAGTTTTGCGGCTCAAATAGGATTAGCGCCTCTTTCATTGTATTACTTTCATCAGTTTCCAGGTTTATTCTTCCTAACTAATATTATGGTATTACCGGTACTTTCTATGCTTTTAGCGGGAGGAATTATTATCGTTATACTTGCAGCTTCAAATGCACTTCCAAATTGGGTGTCTTTGACTTACAATACTATAATTAAGTATTTAAATACCTTTATTAATTGGGTTGCACAACAAGATACTTTCCTGTTCAGCGAGATTCACTTTTCGGAAGGTAAGTTATTAGGTAGTTATCTATTAATTGCTTCGCTGATATTTCTTTGGAAGTCTTTCAGCTATAGCAAATTAATTTTAAGCACTGTTTGGTTCGCGTTACTAATCTGCGTCTTTATTTGGGACAAACAGCAAAATTCAACAAATCAATTATTGTTATTTCACAAGAGTCGAAGCACTATTTTGGCATCTAAAAATAAGGAGCAGTTGCGAATATTTCGAAGAAATACCTTAGAAGAACTTAAAAATTCTTATCCGATTAAAGGATATCGAACTGCACTGAATATAGAAGCTCTTTCCGAAGAAGAATTGCCGAAATATTTAAAATATAACAAAACCCGTATGTTAATCATAGATAGCTCCAGTGTTTATCCACAACAATCAACTGCCGATATTATTATACTTATTGAGAGTCCGAAGCTTCATCTAGAACGTTTAATTGATAGTTTGCAGCCTGAAATAATAGTTGCCGATGGGAGCAATTACAGTTCGTATATAGATAGATGGGAAATTACTTGTAAAAATAAAAAGCTCCCCTTTCACCATACTGGAGCCAAGGGAGCCTTCATCATAGAGTAGTGAAACACTTAACTAAAAACGCTACTCTTTGAATGTGCTTTTAAAATTTTGCTGATAATCCTGCCATTCTTCTACCGTCAACACCTCCAGATAATCATCACTGGCGATCATTTTTAAATAAATCTCAAGTTGTTGAGGTGTTTTATAACCTGGAATAGCCTGAATTAATTCCCCGTCGTCTTTAAAGAAAACGATACTTGGATAGCCTTGTAATTTCAATGCGTCTGCAAAAAAATGAGTTGTATTTCTTCCCTTTCTTCCTTCCTGATAATTCGGGTTGGTGTAAGTGAAATCATCAAAGGTAATTTCTTCGGTACCTTCGGCATTAAACTTTACCGCATAATAATTTTCATTAATATAATCGATCACTTTTTTGTTGCTAAAAGTATTCTTATCCATCAATTTGCAGGGTCCGCACCAAATTGTATAAACATCCATGATAATCTTTTTGGGTGTCTTTTTTTGAGCGGCCAAAGCCTCATTCATTGTTATCCAATTAATTTTCTGAGCTTGAACAGATCCAACAAACAGGAGAACAACAATTAGTATTACTTTTTTCATAAAGGTCAATTTTCAATATTGAAAATAGTTGAAACAAAAAACGTTCCAAAATTGGAACGTTTTTTTTACTAAAGTATTGTATACTATCTCACGCCGTGCATTAATTTCTTAATCACAGGATAAAGCAATGCCGAGAGAATTCCGAGGCCAACTGCAACAGCTGTAAGTAACCAGAAGAAGTAACTTAAACCTTCTGCCTGAGCAATCCCTTCTGAAGCTTCTCCAAAAACACCCGCCAGTTTCATACCAATTGCTACCGCCAGGTACCAAATACCGAACATCATCGCAATCATTCTACCCGGAACCAGTTTACTTACGTAAGAAAGTGCAACCGGAGAGATACATAATTCTCCCATAGTATGAAAGAAGTAGACAAGAATTAACCATATCATACTAACTGAAGCTGTTTTTGCTCCAACCGGAATATCTGCAGCACCAATTGCCACACATGCCATACCGATTCCTAAAAGTATCATTCCTAATGCGTATTTCATATTGGCGTTAGGGTTGTATTTACTTTCCCACCATTTCGAAAAAAGTGGTGCAAAGGCAATAATAAACAATGAGTTTAATACGCCAAACCATGAAGCTGGAACTTCAGCGATGTCTTTTAAATATTCCGTATAAAGCATCCAAAGTGCAATTCCCCAGATTATTACAAAACTCGTTGCTAAAAATACATTAGAGAGTGCATATTTAGCGAATGTCCTTTTGAATAACAGCCAGAGTACCCAGGTTATGATACCCAAAGGAATTAAAGTCATCAAGGAATTTATGATTTTAAAAATTAATGCCGAATCCCCTTCTAAGACCCGTTGTGTATAGTCACGAGCAAAAATAGTTAACGACCCCGGAGCCTGTTCAAAAATAGCCCAGAAAAATATTGTGATAAATGCAAAGAATACTACGGCTAACATTCTATCTCTGACGATTCTTGTGTACTTAGGGATTCGTATAATGAGTAGTAGTATAAACAGAAGTAAGGCCGTAAGTATAACTATATTTGACCCGGCCATTCCAAAGGCTGAAAAACCAAATAGATCGTACGCTCCTTCAGAAATTTTTGAGACGGGATCATTTAAAATCCAAGCTAAGCCTAAAACAGCTGCTACAACTATTATTCCTAACTGCAACGAAGTAAAAGGATTAGGCTTATTAGTATCATCATCCATTATATCCTCTACAAGTTCACCTTTATTTTCAGGCTTCAGACCTATTTTTCCGAAGATATTTTGTGCGAACCAAAATTGTAACAATCCAAATAGCATAAAAATACCTGCAACACCAAAGCCCCAGCTCCAACCTATTTTTTCACCTAAGTAACCGCACAACAAAATTCCGAGAAACGCTCCTGCATTCACACCCATATAGAAAATGGTATAAGCACCATCTTTCTTTTCGGGTCTGTCTACATACATTTCAGAAATTATGGAAGTCATATTTGGTTTAAAAAAACCACTTCCAAACACCAATAAGGTCAATCCTGTATATATAAAGAATGGAGCTTCAATTGCCATACAGGCATGCCCCAAAGTCATTAATAACGCGCCAATAACAACTGCCCAGCGATATCCTATTTTTTTATCTGCCATATAACCTCCCAATAGAGTTGAGAGATACACCAAGGATGTATAAGTACCAAATATAGCAAAAGCGTGTTCTCTAGGCCAGCCCCAACCTCCATCCATTAAGGAGGCGGTAAAGAACATAACGAGAAGAGCTCGCATTCCGTAATACGAAAAACGTTCCCACATTTCGGTAAAGAAAAGCACAAAAAGTCCCGCGGGATGCCCTAAAACTTTGTCTTTAAATAGATTTTCAATATCTGCATTCATATTTAAAAGTATTTAGAAGAGAAATTAGTTTATATCCGGATCAGCAATTTCGTATCCTTCAGTTTCTTTCATCTCACGTTCGTTATCTTCTGCACCATGGGTTAGTTTTTCGAGTTTCTTTCTGAAGAGCATTACTAGCAATCCAAAAACGACACAAAAGACAGCGATACCAGTGAAAATAGTGTATTCTCCAAGGGATTCTGAAGCTTCTCCTAAAAGTCCGGCTAGTTTGTTTCCAAAACCAGTCATTGCAAAATATACACCCATCATCAAGGAAGCATATTTGAGTGGAGCGAGCTTGGTAATATAAGAAAGTGCAACCGGCGAAATACACAGTTCTCCGACTGTATGAAATAGGTAGGCTAATACCAACCAGTACATAGCAGAAGATCCGTTACTTTCATACTGTCCTGCGGCTGCAGTCATAAAAAAGAATCCTGTCCCCATTATTATAAGTCCCACAATCATTTTAAATAATGAAGTGGACACCTTTCCTTTTAGCTTTCTCGCCGCCCAATAAGCCGCAACACTTGTCCCCAAGAAAATGATGAACATCGCATTGAGCGATTGGAACCATGACGCGGGAACTTCCCAGCCCATTAGCATTCTATCGGTCTTTTCTGACGCATAAATATTCATCAATCCACCAGCTTGTTCAAAGGCTCCCCAAAAAACTATCACCAATAAAAATGAAATAAATAAAACAATAACTCGGTCCTTCTCTACTTTTGTTAAAGGTCGTTTCATCGCAGCTTTTTCCTCCTCATTTTCAGAAGTTCCTGAAAAATTTCCCACGTGCTTCAAATGTTTCTGACCGGCTAAATATTGAATTAATCCAAGAGCCATCCCAATTCCTGCAAGTCCGAATCCATAATGCCATCCATGCACTTCTCCCACATATCCAACTACCAGAGCAGCTAAAAAGGCTCCAACATTAATACCTATGTAGAAAATTGTAAAACCTTTATCTCTGCGAATATCACCTTGCTTATAAAGTCCACCCACCATAGTAGAGATATTTGGTTTTAATAGTCCCACTCCGGCAATAATCAAACCGAGTCCGGTATAAAACGCCCACATTTGTTCAACGGCAAGTATACTATGTCCGGCAACAAGGAGAATTCCACCATATAATACAGACTTTTTCTGACCCAAAAATTTGTCGGCTATCCATCCCCCGGGAATAGAGGCAACATACACTAGCATAGTGTACCATCCATATAATGCTAAGGCTTCTCCATTACTCCAACCCAGGCCTACATTGTCTCCCGTAGTAGCAGCTACTAAGTAAAGTACCAAAATTGCACGCATTCCATAGTATGAAAAACGTTCCCACATTTCGGTAAAGAACAGAACGTAAAGTCCTACCGGATGTCCAAATAATTCCTTTTGATTTTGTATTGTGGCTGCCATATAGTTGAAATTAGGTTATTGATTAGTTTTTTATGTTGATAAGATTATCTTTTGGTTGTCCTAGTGTTTCTTTGACAAAACGTGTCATTTTTGAATATAAATGCAAACGGGTGTTTCCACCAAAAATTCCGTGATTTTTGTCGGGATACACAGCCCAATCAAATGGTTTATTCGCCTGCACTAAAGCTTCCACTAATCGCATTGTATTCTGGGCATGAACATTATCATCGGCACTACCGTGGACCAGAAGAAAATCGCCTTCCAACTTATCGACATGAGAAATTGGAGAGTTCTCATCATAGCCTGAAGCGTTTTCCTGCGGAGTTGTCATGTAACGTTCCGTATAGATAGTATCATAAAATCTCCAGCTACTCACAGGTGCAACTGCAATAGCCATCGAAAAGGTGTCTGCACCCTGAAATAGTGCGTTAGAAGACATGAATCCACCATAACTCCATCCCCAAATACCAATGCGATCTTCATCTATATATGGCAACTCTCCTAACTTCTTTGCAGCTGCTATTTGATCTTCCACCTCATATTTCCCTAATTCATTTTGAGTTACTTTTTTAAAGTCTCTGCCTTTCAATCCGGTACCTCTGCCGTCGACACACGCTATTATAAATCCCTGCTGTGCCAACATCTGATGCCAGTAGTCATTAGTCCCATTCCACCGGTTAGCAACTTGCTGTGACCCCGGACCGGAATACTGATACATAAATAATGGATATTCCTTATTCGGATCGAAATTCAAAGGTTTTATCATGTACATGTTCAAATCATTTCCATTTACTTTAATGGTCGAAAATTCCTTGGGAGATATTTTATAGTCTTTCAATTCCTTTTTTAGTGTAGAATTATCGACAATATCTCTCAATTTATTCCCTGTTCTCGCTTCATGTAATGTAAATTCATAAGGCGTATTGGTATCGTGGAATGTATTTATATAATATGAAAAATCTTTACTGAAAGATGCACTATTCATTCCTGTTTGAGTAGATAATCGAACCTTATTCTTACCATTACGCATTACCGAATAGACATCACGATTGATACTTCCATTTTCAGTACTTTGATAATATACGCGCCCTGTATTTGGATCGAAGCCATAATAACTCGTTACTTCCCAAGGACCTTTGGTGATTTGGTTGATTAATTTGCCATTTTTATCGTAGTGATAAATATGGTTCCAACCATCTTTTTCACTTGTCCAGATGAAACTGTTATTTTCAAGAAATGTTAAATCATCGGTGACATCAACATAAGCATCATCTTTTTCCTGAAGGATCAATGAACTTGTATTTTTTTCCGCATCTACAAAAACTAAATCGAGGACATCCTGGTGGCGGTTTGTAAGTTGTACACTTAAGATTTTCGAATCTTTGGTCCATTTTAATCTGGGAATATAATAGCTGTTATATTTCGACAAATCTACATCGCTGGTCTTACCAGATTTTAAATCATATAAATGCAAAGAGACCTTTGCATTAGCTTCCCCGGCTTTAGGATACTTAAAAACTTGTTGTGTTTGATACAGTTCTTTTCCGTAGATATCCATCGAAAATTCAGGAACTTCAGTTTCATCGAATTTTATGTAAGCTAATCTATCACCATTTTTATTCCAGTCGAAAGCTCTCACAAAGGAAAATTCCTCTTCATACACCCAATCGGTAATACCATTTATTATACTATTCTTTTTACCGTCTGTAGTTATCTGTGAAGTAATATTCGTTTTGAGATCTTTTACATATAGATTGTTATCTAAGCCATATGCAATCATAGTTCCATCACCGTTAAAAGTTGGCTCCTGGATTTTATCTTCAGAAACCTTTGTCAATTGTTTTGCTGCTAAATCGTAAACATAGTAGGTTCCCAGAGACGATCTTCTGTAAAT
>CBDUGY010000066.1:0-15680 GCA_965367015.1 uncultured Ulvibacter sp. | reverse complement strand
ATTTAAGAACTTCTTTTGTATCGTCTATGTTTTTTCCAAGCTCACCAAAAAGGTCTTCTACAGTTTGAACAATTTTCTTCCCTCCGGGATGGAATATCAAATGATCTACATCTTCAATTTTCTTATTGCTTTTTGCCAAAAAAGGATGCACGATATCGGGGAAATGCTTAGAAATCTTTTCTGGAACTTCTTTGTCGAGTATCATCTGAAGCCCTGTATTTACTAATTTAAAGCCCATCATATCGGTTGCGTCATAAAAATGGTACATCTCTTCGGAAAGAATTTTGGGTCCGCTGTCGGCTTCGTTGGACGAAAGCAGGACACATGCAGCCCCATCCCCAAAGATCGCTGCACTCACTATATTCACCATAGAATAATCATTTAATTGAAAAGTCGCTGTGGGTGATTCAATGGCAATTACGGCAGCTCTCTTCCCCGGATTTGCTTTCAAAAAATTATTGGCATAGATTATTCCTGACACTCCAGCGGCACAGCCCATTTCAGTTACCGGGAGACGCACTATATCCTGACGCATCTTGAGATCATTGATCAAATAGGCATCTATAGAAGGAATCATAATACCGGTGCAGCTTACAGTAATAATATAATCAACGTCGGTGGGTTGCCAGTTAGCTTTCTGCAATGCCTTTTTGAGAGATAGCTTGCCTAATTTTTTAGTTTCTCTAATATAAATATCGTTGCGCTCTTCAAAACTTGTATTGAGAAATACTTCATGGGCATCCATAATTGAATACCTTCTATCTACTCCGGCTCCTTCAAAGATTTTTATCACCTTGCGCTTGAACCGTAAATCTTGTCCTTCGAGCCACTGTTCTACAAACGGAAGAATTTCTGAAGTATCTCTGGTATATGGTGGTAACTGCTTTGCTACCGAAACGATTTTTACACTCATGAAAGGTTCTGAAATTAATTTAATTTTTATGTTTTAAAATCCATTGATAACGAAATGCCCATCTCCAAGTAATTAAAGACTCACTCGACGGA
Organism: uncultured Ulvibacter sp.; assembly: GCA_965367015.1. Classification (GTDB taxonomy): domain Bacteria; phylum Bacteroidota; class Bacteroidia; order Flavobacteriales; family Flavobacteriaceae; genus CAXBES01. The sequence continues at coordinate 14,675 of CBDUGY010000066.1, read as the reverse complement.
ATCCTCCGGGAGAGTTCTTGAAGATCTTTCCTCCGGAATCCCCTTGCGATAGAAACTAAACCGTCATGTCTAGCGATTTTCGTTTTTAGTAAAAGTCCGCCAACGATTTTGAATAAATTGAAGGCCAATCGACTTCGCTGTAAATCGTTTACCACTACTCCCACCTGTGCACTATTGGTCAATTTTGTAAGAAGTTCCACTATTTTATCGTTCGAGAAATGATGTAGGAACAATGTACAAAGAGCGATATCGTAAGTTGATTCTTCAAGGTTTTCAGTAAAAACATCCTTTTTAATATAACTAAGATTCGGAAATTTTTCGGACCTGATTCTGGCTTCATTGAGTATATGTTCATTAAAATCCATCCCTATCCCTATCACTTTGAAACCGCGTTTTACAACGTATTCTGAAACTACCCTTAGCAATTCACCGTCACCACATCCAACATCTAAGATAGTGATAGTTTCTTTGGTTGAAGTATCATTTAGAAGCTTCGAAATTCCGCTAATCGTTATCTCATTCCCACCCAGCCACTTATTCACATTTTTAAGATCTGTTAATAAGGTTTCCATTTCTTCCCCCTGAAGGTTGAAATCATCCATTATCTCATCCTGAGTGGAACGATATTTCGATGAGAACGTTATCATACCACCGGTGTTCCATGCGTTTTTCTAATAATTTTTGGTACTAAATCAGGAAACATTCTCGCGATCGAAAACCCTACTGTGGTTGCAACCGGACGTAGTAATAACTGTTGAATGGCCCTACCGGTTTGCAAACGGCTGGAAAAAGTTTGGTTCCATTTTAGCGAGTATTCCTGTTCCATTTCGATCCTGTTTTCAGTAATTGAATTAAAATGTTTTGAAAAAGTTTCTGCAAATATCTTTGCGCTGTGGATTGCCATAGCCATTCCATTTCCGCAAAGCGGATGAATAAGACCCGCACTATCACCTATCATAAAAATATGTTGCTCAACTGGTTGTTTTTGGTCGAAAGATACCTGACTTATAGTGAGTGGCTTATCAAATATGGGTTCTGCGTGCTGAAAAAAGTGATCTAAATATTTATTCTTAGTTAATACGTTGTTTTGAAAATCGGGGATGTTTCCGAAGCGTTTAAAAGAACGATACGTTGTGAGATAACAAGCGTTCACAGCGTTAGTTTCGGTTTTAGATAAACCGCAATAACCACCCTCAAAATTATGAAGTGCAACGGTATCTTCAGGAAAATGGTAATGGTAATGTGCTTTTACGGCTAACCATGGCGACGACTTTTGCATAAATCCGCGTTGCATTACTGCATCTAAATTAGATCGCTTTCCGAAGGCACCAACCACGTATTTAGCGAGAAATTCCTTATTATTCGTAGAAACATTAAATCCTTCCTCAATAAAATCAATCTTATTAACTGTCTCAAAAATAACCTCAATTTTTTCTTTTATTTCTTGGTAAAACAGATTATCGAGAGTGAATCTACTAATCCCAAATCCCCCCAACGGCAGATCTGTGGATATCTTACGACTATTTCTGTTACTAATTTCAAACTTTGTAATCGACTTCGCACCATGTTTCATGGGATCAATACCGAGCGATTTTATATACGGGAGAATTTCATTTGAAACATATTCACCACAAACTTTGTGATGAGGATACTTTTGTTTTTCGATGAGTAATACTTTTAATTTGGATTTAGATAGATCTAGAGCACAGGTGAGTCCGGCAAGACCGCCACCTATTATTATCAAGTCCCAAATTTCATTTTTAAGCATATTTAAAAGTACGGGGTAATTTTAGAATAAAAAAAATCCCGTTCAAGGAATAATATGAACGGGATCTTTATAAAATTTACTAATTACTAGTTTTCGCCTGCTTGAGTTTTGGCGTCTGCCTTCATTTTTTCATTAGGGACGATTGCGATATTTACACGACGGTTTTTGGCTCTTCCTTCGGCAGTTGCGTTATCGGCAACGGGAGCTTGTTCACCATACCAATTTGTTGTAAAACGGCTAGAACTTAATCCTTTAGTAGTTGTAAAATAATTTGTTACAGATCTTGCACGTCTTTCAGAAAGAAGCATGTTAGATTCATCTGAACCAACGCTATCTGTATGTCCAACGACTAATACATTGGTATCCGGATACTCTTTCAAAATACCCGTTAGCTTGTCTAACAATACTTGTGAATCGGCATTGATATTGTATTTGGCAGTGTCAAAATATACACCACTATTCTCGTCGAAAGTAATTACAATACCATCGTCAACACGCTCTACTTGAGCTCCGGGAATCTCTTCCTCGATTTTCTGAGCTTGTTTGTCCATTTTATCTCCAATGATTACACCGGCAGTTCCACCTACGACACCACCAATAACAGCTCCTAGTTCACCATTACCACCTTTACCTACATTGTTTCCAATTATTGCACCTAAAACGGCACCACCTGCAGCACCAATTACAGCGCCTTTTTGTTTGTTGTTTGCGTTTCTTGTCGCTTCACAACTTGCCATACTAGCTACAAAAATGATGGCTAGAGATAATAGAGATATTTGTTTTATTAATGTTTTCATTATTCTTCAATTTTAGAAAAGTTCATACTAATTTTAAACGGTGCTCCGTTGAGGGTTACAGTTTGCTCCCACTTCATATTCGAATCACTCAGCTGCGCCAAACGTAATCTGAATCCTGTGTTGGTATCAGATTTTCCTTTCGGATTGGTAGGCTTCAAGAGGAAATCATAGAGTCCGGTAGTTTTATCCATTTCCTGAATCGTAAAGATGAAATTACGATCTCCTGTTGGACAGTTTCCGTTATTTATAGAGTACAGACCCGTGTTATTATTTGGAATAAATCTCCATGTTGAGCCCTCAAAGCACTCCTTTGAAGTGTCGTTAAAAATTGTAACGTTAAAAGTTCCTGATTCACTGTACGAAATATCGTCCAGAGACCAATAGCCCTTTATTACTTTCTTCGATTCTTGTACAGTTTTAGGAGCGGCACATGAGAGTACCAGACACGCTAAAACCAATGATAATAGTGTTTTTTTCATTTCAATTAAGTGTTTTTAAAAGTTAGGATGTAATTATTATTTTCTGAACAGTCTCGACAGTAATGAGATTACCAGTAAAACAATAAAAATGTAAAAGATGATTCTGGCGATGTCTGTTGCACCTTCGGCAATTCCACCAAATCCAAAAACAGCTGCAATTAATGCGATTACTAAGAATATAATTATCCAACGTACCATAATATATAGTTTTAATGATTAGTGGTACTAAGATACTATATAGGCGTACTAGAATAATAAAGATTATCCTAAGTTTAACAGCAAATGTTAAAGTATTAATAAGATATTAAATCGAGTAAATCTTCCTTAAATTTCCCTTTAGCGAGATATTGAGCCTCCAGTTGAGAGGCAAAAGGAATGGGGGTTTCCAAACTTGCCACTCTTTTAATAGGCGCGTCTAATGCCTCGAAACAATTCTCTGAAATTAAGGCTGAAATATCGGAAGCGATACCGCCGAAAATAGAATCTTCCTGAAGTATGATCACCTTCCCTGTTTTTTGTACTGAGGTGTAAATCGTCTCGGTATCTAAAGGTGATAAGGTTCTAAGATCTATTAAGTCTGCTGAAATATCTTTCAACTCCTCAAGCGTCTCTAATGCCCAATGTACGCCTGCACCATAAGTAACAATTGTTATGTCATCCCCTTCTTTTAAAAGTGATGCTTTACCTATAGGTAGTGTATAATAGTTGGATGGGACTTCTTGTCTTATACTTCTGTAAAGTGCTTTGTGCTCGAAGAATAACACCGGATTTGGATCTTCGATTGCTGTAGTTAATAAGCCTTTTGCATCGTATGGGAATGCCGGGTACACAACTTTTAATCCGGGTGTGTGGGTAAACCAGGCTTCATTTGTCTGACTGTGAAATGGTCCGGCTCCTACTCCTGCACCACAGGGCATACGAATCACCACATCTGCTTTTTCGTTCCAGCGGTAATGTGATTTAGCTAAATGATTTATTATTGGATTAAAACCAGAGCTCACAAAATCTGCAAATTGCATTTCTACCACCGATTTGTATCCATTGATAGACAAGCCCATAGCGGCAGAGACGATTGCCGACTCGCAGATAGGTGTATTACGAACACGTTCTCGTCCGAATTCTTCAATAAAACCTTCCGTAATCTTAAACACACCACCATACTCTGCTACATCCTGACCCATGATTACTAAATTGTCATGGCGGCGCATCGATTGTTTTAAACCTTCCGAAATAGCGTCAATTAAACGTAATTCTACAGTAGCTGTGTTGGGTTTAACTTCTTGATATTTAAAACTATGAAATACATCATTTAATTCAGTAGTTAAACTCGGGATAATATCAGGTTCGTCATAGGCAATATCAAGGTTATCATTGATTTCCTTTAAGATATCCTGCTTGAATTTTACTTCAACCGTTTCACTTAGAATACCTTCATTCCGTAGAAATTCAGCATAATTTTCCAGTGGATCTTTGGCGGCCCATTCGTCCATTAATTGCTGCGGAACATATTTTGTTCCACTGGCCTCCTCGTGACCACGCATTCTGAAAGTTTTAAATTCCAATAAAACCGGTCGCGGATCTTTACGCATACTTTCCACGATTTCCTTCACCTTCGAATAGACCTCTAGTATTTGATTACCTTCAATAATATGAGATTCCATTCCGTAGCCAATCCCTCGATCCGCAATGTTTTCACAATTATACTGCTCATTTGTAGGCGTAGAAAGGCCGTAACCATTATTCTCAACACAGAATAATACCGGTAACTGCCATACAGAAGCGACGTTTAAGGCTTCGTGAATATCTCCTTCACTGGTTCCGCCCTCTCCGGTGAATACGGCGCAAACCTTATTGTTCTTTTTTAATTTGTTGGCCAAAGCAATTCCATCGGCTACTCCGAATTGAGGTCCCAAATGTGAGATCATTCCAACAATATTAAATTCTTGTGTGCCAAAATGAAAACTGCGATCGCGTCCTTTCGTAAAGCCATTTGCCTTTCCCTGCCATTGAGAAAAAAGACGGTGTAGTGGAATCTCCCGTGTAGTAAATACAGCGAGATTGCGGTGCATTGGTAAAATATACTCGTCTTTTTCTAATACCGAAGTAATACCTACAGAAATAGCCTCCTGACCAATACCACTAAACCATTTCGATATTTTACCCTGTCTCAAGAGAATAAGCATTTTCTCTTCAATCATTCGAGGTTTCAACATTGCTCTATAAAGCGCTATAAGCGTTGAATCGTCAATATCTTGGCGGTTATATTTGAAATGGACTTGAGGGATAGTTTCAGATTTCATATAAAAAATTGATAACACCAAATTTAGAAAAAAACCAATAGTGATCGTGTTTATTCGTTATTTTTTTCTGAATGGATTTCCGAAGCGAATTTGGTATATTTGTACTATCAAAAAAAGTTGCCATGAACAAGATACCGAGTGTGGATTTGGCCGATTTTCTTTCAGAAGATCCCAAAAGAAAACAAAAATTTGTTGAAGAGATAGGTAAAGCCTACGAAGAAATAGGTTTCGTTTCTCTGAAAAATCACTTCTTAAGTGATGATTTGGTGGACGAACTGTACAAGGAAATTAAGGCATTTTTCGCGCTGCCAGTGGAAACTAAGAGCAAGTATGAGATCGAGGGATTAGGCGGACAAAGAGGTTATGTATCCTTCGGAAAAGAACACGCCAAAGGCAAGAAAGAAGGTGACTTAAAAGAATTCTGGCATTTCGGGCAAGAACCAGCTGAAGATGCTAATCTCGCTGAAAAATATCCTGAAAATGTAATTGTTGAGGAATTACCCGATTTCAACAAAACCGGGATGGAAGCTTACAGAATGCTTGAAAAAACCGGAATCTATGTATTGCGGGCTTTGGCCTTATATATAGGACTTGATGAACATTATTTCGATCATTGGGCAACCAACGGAAACAGTATCTTACGTCCTATTCACTATCCGCCAATAACATCCGAACCAAAAGGTGCTGTCAGAGCCGGAGCACATGGTGATATTAATCTTATTACATTGTTAATGGGAGCTTCAGCCGGAGGGCTACAGGTATTGCGAAATGACGGCGAATGGATTGACGCAATCCCCGAAGAGGATGAATTGGTAATAAATGTAGGCGATATGCTCGAACGGCATACTAATAATAAGTTACGATCAACAATTCACAGGGTCGTGAATCCGCCGCGCGAAGAATGGGGTAACCCCAGATATTCTATTCCTTTCTTTATGCATCCTCGTGGAGATATGAAACTTGATTGTCTGGAAGAATGTATTACCGACGAACACCCGAAAGCCTTCGAGGATATTACCGCCGGTGAGTTCTTGCATCAGCGCTTGGTAGAAATTGGATTGATTAAAAAGTAGTTGCGTTTTAAACGCCATTGAAACATGGATTTACAAGACCAGTTAAAAAACTTATTTCCGGAACATGTTCCTTCTGAAGAACCAAAATCGGAAACCCCTAAAACCCTATGGCTGCAAGACGATCCGTTGATCTGCAAATACGAGAAACGAAAAGGAAAGCCTATAACCATAATTGAAGGATATACCGGAGCTGATAGCGACTTTAAGCAGTTGGCCAAAGAAATTAAGCAATTGTTGAGTGTGGGCGGGAGTTTTAAAAATGAGCAGATTATTATTCAGGGGGATTACAGAGATAAAATCATGAAATTCTTGCAGGAGAAGGGCTTTAAGACCAAAAGAGTTGGTGGTTAGCCATAATTTAAAGACAAAAACAAAGATTGAAACCCAATTCCCTTTCGCCAAGCGAACTTATTTTAAATGCCGATGGTAGTATTTATCATTTAAATCTTAAACCTGAAGATGTTGCTCCCATTATCATTACTGTAGGTGATCCCGACAGGGTTGAAGATGTTTCGAAGCATTTCGATTCTGTTGAAGTGAATATTCAGAAACGTGAGTTTAAGACTAACACCGGCAATTTTAAAGGAAAAAGAATTACAGTAATCTCTACAGGTATAGGTACCGACAATATTGATATAGTATTGAATGAATTGGATGCCTTGGTAAATATAGATTTTAAGACACGTACGGTTAAAAAGAATTTAACCTCATTAGATATTATCAGAATTGGTACTTCCGGTTCGATTCAAACTGATATTCCAATTGATAGCTTTTTAATTTCTGAAACGGCCATCGGCTTTGATAATTTGCTCTATTTCTACGGAAATATCTCCTTTTTGGATAATGATCTTTCTGAAGCTTTTGTGAAGCATACACAATGGAATTCTAATAACTCAGTTCCTTACGTAGTCTCGGCAGACGAAGGTTTGCTGGAACATTTTTCATCCAAACTCTTCTATAAGGGATGTACCGCTACCAATGTTGGATTTTACGGTCCGCAAGGTCGAGTATTACGCTTAGCCACAGAGGATCAAAAGATGAATAATAAGTTAGCCTCTTTCGAATTCAAAGGCAAAAAAATTACGAATCTTGAAATGGAAACTTCGGCCATTTATGGTATGGCAAGGTTATTGGGTCACCGAGCGATATCACTCAATGCGATTTTGGCCAATAGAGCCAATGGTACTTTTAGTAAGGATACTAAGAAACCTGTTAATCGCTTAATCGTTCATGCCTTAGATATAATTTCAGGGTTGTAAATGCAAAAGAGAAAATATAATATAGAAATAAAGATGAATAATCATAAGCTTGAAAAGCACTTCAGAAACGCAATTGCATCAAATTTTAATAGGCTATCTGATTCTAAATAAATGAAGACATTTCACATTGGCGGTGTGCCGGAACATTTCAATTTACCCTGGTATTTAACATTACGGGATAAAGAATATCATAAAGAGAATATTAATTTACGGTGGAAAGATTTTCCCGGTGGAACAGGTCAGATGTGCAAAGCATTTCGCGCCAAAGAGATCGATATGGCCGTCATTTTAACCGAGGGAATTGTTAGGGATATCATCGATGGAAATGACTGTAAAATTGTGCAGGTATATGTTTCTTCACCATTAATTTGGGGTATTCATGTTGCGAATAATTCCTCTTACGAAAATGTAGAAGATCTGAAAGGAACTCATGCAGCAATTAGCCGTTATGGGTCGGGTTCACATCTTATGGCATATGTGAATGCAGAGAACCATCACTGGAATACTGAAACGGATCTTAAATTCACTGTGATAAAAAATCTGGAGGGTGCCGTTGAGGGATTACCTAAAGGCGAAGGAGACTATTTTATGTGGGAGAAATTTATGACTAAGCCGTATGTCGACGATAAAACTTTTAGATTGGTGGGCGAATGTCCTACACCATGGCCATGTTTTGTTATTGCTGTACGTAATGATGTGCTCGAGAATGAAGAGGATTGCGTAAGAAGTATTGTGGAAATTATTAACGAGACCACTGCAGAGTTTAAGGAAATTCCGTCAATTGATGCGATGATCGCCAATCGATACGGACAGAAACTCGAAGATGTTCAGGAATGGTTATCGCTTACTGAATGGAGCCAGACTCAATTAACGGTAAAAGAAGTTGATAATATTCAAAACCACTTGCTTAAATTAGAACTGATAAACAATAAAGTTCAGATAGACTGCTTGTTGCATGATTTGTAAAAAAAAATGTACTCGAACGCAACCCTTGTACTTCTGCTGCATCTTACTAGTATAAAAAGTAAGATATGACAACTTTCTTAATCATACTAGGGGCCTTACTTGTTACAAATTACTTACTATTAGAATTTAGTTGTAACGATGCCACCGAACCGGAAACGCCGGAAGAAGAATAGAAATGCTCTCCCCTTTTCTATTTTAAGTTACCAGTTAATTGGTGACTTTTTATTTGAAATTAAATATTCATTCGCTTTAGTGAAATGCTTGTTGCCGAACCAGTAACCTCTGTTTGCACTCAATGGTGAAGGATGACCGCTCGTAAGGATCAAATGCTTAGACCCATCCACTTTATTGCCTTTCTTTTTTGCGTAACCACCCCATAATAGAAAAACAACGCCTTCTCTTTTTTCTGAAAGTTTCGAAATTACCATGTCTGTGAATTTTTCCCATCCCTTATTTTGATGGCTTCCAGCGCTATGAGCGCGCACTGTTAAAGTAGCATTTAGTAATAAAACTCCTTGATCTGCCCATCGCTCCAAATTTCCTGACACCGGACTTTCGCTGCCAAGATCTGTTTTAATCTCCTGAAAAATATTCTGGAGAGAAGGAGGTTTTGAGATCCCGTCACCCACTGAAAAACAAAGACCATTTGCCTGACCTGTTCCGTGATAAGGATCTTGACCTAAGATTACAACTTTTACATCTTGAAATTCGGTGTGATTAAAAGCAGCAAAGATTTCATTGACAGGTGGAAAACATGTGTGTTTTTTATATTCCTCTTCAACAAACCTCATAAGTTGTTTGAAGTAATCTTTATTAAATTCTTCCGACAAAACTGACTTCCAGCTAGGGGCTATTTTTACGTCCATTATTACTACTTTTGTGTAAAATTACAAGAATAATTGGGAACCATCCGTATTGATAAAAAAACCTTAGAAGACTTAGAATTTCCTGCCGTTTTACAGCAAATTTCAGATTTCTGCATAACCGAACCGGGAAAGGAAAGTGTACTAGACATTGTCCCATTTAACGATGAGGATGAGATAGAACCTGAATTGAAGCGAGTAAAAGAGTTTACGGCTTCATTTACTGATGACAACCCCATCCCTAATCATGGTTTTGAACCTATCTTTCGTGAATTACAATTACTTGATATTGAAAATAGCTCACTGGAACAGTCGAGCTTTAGACGGATTCTGGGGGTTTCTGAAACCACTAAGACCTTACTCAAATTTTTCAGAAAGTTTGAAGAATTTTATATCCAATTAAACAATTTTTCAGAAGAAATAGATTTTGTCGAAACCATTTCCGAAGCGATTCAGAAAATACTGGATAAATACGGCAATATTAAAGATGATGCTTCACCCGAGCTTAACACTATTCGAAAGCGCCTGAATGTAGTAAAAGGTCAAGTAAATTCATCATTCAATAGAGCGCTAACCCGTTATGCCCAAGCCGATTATCTTGATGAAATTCGTGAAACCATCGTAGAAAACCGTAGAGTCTTAGCGGTTAAATCGATGCATAGGAAGAAAATAAAAGGTGCCGTCCTTGGAAACAGCAAAACAGGTAGTATCGTTTATATTGAACCTCAGGAAACTTTAGAATTTACTAACGAACTTAGTAATTTGATTTATGAAGAACTCGAGGAAGTAAAGCGCATTTTAAAAGCGCTTACCGAATATATTCGTCCGTTTACAGAATTGTTACGCTCATATCAGGGATATTTGATCACTATCGATATTATTTATGCGAAAGCCAAGTACGGGGTCAATATTAATGGAGTGTTGCCTGTACTTACTAATGAGAAGGTGCTTTCACTACAAAAGGCATATCACCCGTTACTTTTGATAGCGAATCGAAAACGCAAAGAAAAAACCTTTCCTCAGAGTATAGAATTGCTTCCTGAAAGCAGGATTATAGTGATCTCCGGACCGAATGCCGGAGGGAAGAGTATTACGCTCAAAACTGTTGGGCTGTTGCAGATAATGTTGCAAAGTGGAATGCTGATCCCGGTGGAGCCCCAAAGTGAATTGTGCTTTTTTGATCGTATCCTAACCGATATCGGAGATAACCAATCTATAGAAAATCATCTGAGTACCTACAGTTACAGGCTAAAGAAAATGAATCAGTTTTTGAAGAAATGTAATAGTAATACTTTATTCTTAATTGATGAGTTTGGAACCGGTAGCGATCCTGAGTTAGGTGGAGCCCTTGCTGAGACTTTTTTAGAAGTATTTTATGAGCGGGAGGCTTTTGGAATAATCACGACCCACTATTCAAATCTAAAACTTCTGGCAAACGAATTGCCATTTGCGATTAACGCTAATATGCAATTCGACAGTAAGTCACTCGAGCCATTGTACAAATTACATTTGGGAGAGGCAGGGAGTTCTTTTACATTCGAAGTAGCCCAAAAGAATGGAATTCCATATAGTTTGATTAACAGATCTAAGAAAAAAATTGAGCGAGGGAAGATTCGTTTTGATAAAACCATCGCCAACCTTCAAAAAGAGCGATCTAAGCTAAGGAAAACCTCCGAGACCCTGGAGAATTCTGCTAAAAAGGCAAAGTTGGAAGGCCAACAATTGGAAGAAATCAATTCAAAAGTTCAAGAAAAATTAGAGAGCTATCAGGAACTATACGATTCAAATCAAAAGTTAATCAGCCTAGGAAAAAAGTTCGATAAACTTTCAGAATTATATTTCAACAATAAGCGTAAAAAACAATTAATAGATGAGTTAATGAAGATGGTGATGGTCGAAAACAGCAAACGTAAAAAAGTGGCACCTAAGATTAAAAAAGCGATTAAAACGAAAGAACGTATCACCGAACAGGAGGTTGAGAAAAAAGTTGCAGTAATTAGAAAGAGGAAGAAAAAAGAGAAAGAAGAAGCTAAAAAGGCACCTCCACCAAAACCGAAGGTAGCTTTGAAAATTGGAGACCGCGTTAGAATGATTGATGGAAAAGCGATTGGTACTATCGATACCCTTGAAAAAAATAAAGCTGTTGTGAATTACGGTATATTTACGACTAATGTTAGCATTGACGAAATAGAAAAAGTATAATGACGAAGCAAAATACACATAAGATCATCTTGTTCGATGGTGTTTGCAATCTTTGCAACAGCACAGTTATTCGCGTCATAAAAAATGATAAGAATGATCTATTTCGTTTTACCACCCTGCAGGGAGCAGTTGGACAAGTAATAGTTACCGAACATGGTATTGACACTTCCAAAACAGATTCAATTATCTTAATTGATAATAATAAGGCATATACGAAATCTACTGCGGCTTTGCGAATAGCGAAAAATTTATCCGGTGCTTATCCCCTTCTATATGGTTTTATCATTATTCCTAATTTCATTCGTGATTGGGTATACGATTTTATCGCCAAGAATCGCTATAAATGGTACGGGAAAAAGGACAGTTGTATGATCCCCACACCCGAATTGAAAGCTAAATTTTTATGACAGTTATTTTAAATTCTGAAGTATAAAATTCAGAGTTGTGTGGGTGTTCAGATTCTTTTCGAAAGCGTGATTACGGAAAGTAATATCTTCAGCCAAACCGTTTGCTTGCCAATTTTTAATAACATTAATATTTTCAATCGAAACTTTTCCTGTTAAGAGAAGATTTAAATCTCCCTTATTATAAAAGTAGTCATAAACCTTTTTTAGACCTGTTAAATACATATAGTCCTTCGTAAAACCGCCCCCACGATGTGCGCGTAAACTTATATTGTAAGATTCTTCCCGATTTAATTTATACTGATTATGAAGCAGGTCGAAAGTATCACAGAAATTAAAACCCTTATGCAAACTATCGGCTGCCATTACACGGTATGAGAGTTCCTTTAAGCGGTGTAGAGTAAGACAGCCACTCATATATTCACTAAAGACTGCTAATCCTTCCTGCGTTTCCACATTATTAGGGAAACCGTTGTGAAAAATTTTCAACGGTTGTTGAAGTCCGTTGTACGTGGTAACAAGATGGACTCCAATTTCGTGATTTGCGAGGACCTTTAACTGATTTGCACTAAATCGATGATTCTTTTTAAGCAATAAAGTTTGTGTATTATTCTGAACCATAGCCGCAGCAGAAATCTTAGTAGAGTATTTAATGTTCAGATCGAAATCATAATTTTTTATAAACTCTCTAAAATACTCTGAAGCCTCATCGGCATTAAATATTGGAAACATTTCCTGATCGAACTCATCATCCTGAAAATGCAGAATAAATTGTGCATTCTCGACATCTTTTTGGGTAGGAGTTCCAAAAGATTTTAGCGCGTTGTAATAAAACTTGCGCCCCTGGCCTATCGTCTCGATACATTGTACCAAGCCCGAATAATCATAAATTACTTCTTGATAAAAGGCTCTGGTAGCCACATCCTTGATACTATCGATATCCTGTAAAAATAATTCCTGCTGTATTTTATGTGCATTGAAATCAATCTTGCGATATCTGAAATTCGGATTTACATTGTATTTAGATGCAAAAAAATTTCGTTTCTCTTGTTCAATGTTTATAGGGTTGATATAATTGAGTAATTCTATTCTTTGAACAAGCTTGTTTAAATGCTTATCTATTCTGAAAAGATTAGGATGTATTGAAACGATTTCTTCAGTATGCATCATTAATGGGGTTTGTAGGCATTGTAAAATGAATGGGCATGATCTTTAATCTTTTTCTGAAGCTGTTGTTCGATTGCCGCAACTACTTCCGGAAAGATAAGCTGCTCTAATTCATCGCAATATATCTTCTTGAATTCGGTTGCCAAAACTAAGGTATTCTTGAAGTTATTGGTAATAAATTTCAAAAAATATCCATTGCCGAAGAAGGTATCATTGATCTTTGCAGTTGACTTAGGAGTATTTGGTAGTTTTATTTCAGACAATGATGTTCTCCACGATTCAATGAACTCTCCATATTTTTCGGAATCGATATTGGAAGTGCCTAAATTAATCACTGGAACCTCCCGCTCCCAGCGTTTCCAATTATAGGAATGAATGTCATAAACGATAACGGCACCAAATTTAGATTCTAATTTTTCGATTAATGCATGAACTACCTTATAAAATGAAGCATGTTTCTGTAAACTTTTTTCAGTATTCTCAGAAGTTAATTTTTCTTTCCATAATTTTTTACCCCAGGCATCTTCGAAAATTGCATTTTCCGGATCACGATTTAGATCATATTCAAAACGGCTGTCACAACCCGCAATAACAATTGGATGTGATTTTATAAACTCTTTAGTGGCAGGATCTTCCTCATACCAGCGATCGTATTCAGAATGCAAACAATTACTCCAAAGTTCTTTTCTGAATTGATGTCCGTCGTGAACAGCACCGCAAACATAAGGAACATAGCTATCAATCTTTAATGTAAATGAGTAATCCTCAGCGACAGCTTCGAAAGACCTTTCCGCTTTAATATTTTTAACTATTTCCGAAACAGATAAACGTTGCATTCAATGTATTTAATTTAATATGGAGATGGTTATAGTTAATAATCGAATTAGGCATCGTCTACATGTTGACGCAGTTTTTTTCTTCTTTCAAAAGCTGAAACGCGTTCCATCACCTTGTCTTCAACAAAATCGATTACCTTTTCCTGAACTTTGGTTTTGTATACCTTATTCATATAGGTGATGCCACCTGGCGACATTACATTTACTTCTACTAGCATTCCATTAATTACATCAATACCCACGAAGTAGAGACCATCTTTAACTAATTTCGGTCCGATTCGTCGACAGAGTTCTTTTTCTTGTTTCGTCAATGTATGTTTTTGAATCGACCCACCTGCACTAACATTCGATCTGTGATCTTCATCTCCGGGAACTCTTTTCATCGCTCCGATAGGCTTACCGTTAAGCATCAAGACCCTAACATCGCCTTGATCGGCGCCTTCGATATATTCCTGAAGAATCACATAATTGGAAGTGCCATCGGTATTATCAATATAAAAATCAAGCAGGGAGTTTATACTTAACATTGCCCGCTTTTCAATAAGTATAACTCCAGAGCCC
>CBDUGY010000065.1:0-15724 GCA_965367015.1 uncultured Ulvibacter sp. | reverse complement strand
TAAAAAGAATAAGAAGCAGCGAAACAAAGCGTTTGCGCAACCGTTACCAGCATAAAACGGCGCGTAGTGCTATGAAGAAGTTCAAAGAACTTACATCAAAGAAAGAAGCTGAAAAAATGTTTCCGGACGTTGTTTCTATGATCGACAAGTTAGCTAAGAAAAATATCATTCATGATAATAAAGCAGCTAATTTAAAATCTAATATGGCGAAGCACGTAGCGAGTCTATAAGGTATATTCAAACGTATTAAAAAACTCCTTCAGATTTCTGAAGGAGTTTTTTTGTTTTAGAATCTTTACTTATTCGATAAATTATAACATTACAGTTAATTGAACAAGATGTTCTCATGAGCCTTGTGAGATCGTTAGTCACTATTCGTAAAGTTCAATTTCGATATTGTCTAAGTAAACTGAGGCCTGGGTCGCACTTTGCAAATAAAATAGAATTTTGATGGCCTGTGTTTCCTGTGGAATACAAATTGCCGTCGCTTCGAAATTTTCGTATTGCACAGTATTTGTTGTGCCATCCTGTATATAATTGTAGTGTCTTCCGAAGCGCTGTGGTTCGTTCTGAGAATCATACTCTATTAAATCAATTATAAGATATACATAGCCATCGGTTAAATTCTGGGTAATGATATCACCACGCACTACAATATTGGAGCAACTGTCGAAGTCTGAGATATCAAAATACTTATACCAATAACCAACTGCATCCGTATTTGTAGTTCCTAAGGCTGAAATTCCCAAGGAATTCGGCATTGTATAAACATGCGTATTTTCCACATAAAAATCGTAAGGTGCTTCATTTGTGAGATCATCTTCTATAGTGTACTCCCACCCATCGATGTTAGTATCAAAATTTGTCTGTGCTACAGTTTCAGTGTAAAATTTTTCCGTAGCCCAAGAGGGAATTGTAGCGGTAGCAGTAGCTAATTCATTGAGATAATATGTCTTTTGGATGGTTTGATATTTATTATAAACCCTGTAATTGTTGCAAACTTGAGAACACATTAAAGATTTCGGTGATCCGTTTGGAAATACGTCCGAAAAGTGATCTCTATAAAGCAAAGCATGCCCTAATTCATGATAGATCAGGTTTTCCTTTTCTATATCTGTCCAACGCCCCCAACAATTATCGCTATCAATTACTTCAACACGTGCCTCTCCCGAGCCATTAAAATTGGGATAACCATAAGCACAATACTGACCGCTGTTCGGGGCCGTTAACTGATCGACAAAAACCACAGAAAGTGCTGTATTTCCAACGTTGATACCTCGATTTGCCATTTCTTGTCTGAAACTGTTCACATATCCTCTGAATTCAGGATGAATGCTATTTGCTGGTGGATTAGGATCATCATCGGTAGTACCTTGTGAGGACATGGTGCTTTTCTCATCATCTGAACAGGAAGTTAACAGTATACCGCAACAAATCACGATCGTGATAATAAAAATTATACGCTTCATAAAACAATTGTTCTTTATTAAAGCTATTAAAATGGAACAACTGAAACTGTTTGTGGAGAATTTAAGTGATAAAGAATAATAATATTTTACTCTTTGTTGTGAAAACTGAGCTCAATCGAGGAAATGCCGGTATTCTGTATTAGTAAGCGCATTGATTACTTCAGAATGATTTACAATTAGATCTTCTAATTTTTCTGGATTTTGCTTTTTGAGATCACTCGAAACTATTTCATTGGGTAGATTCAGAAACTGAAACACTTTGGTCATCACTTCTTGCTTATCTGAAGCCAATGATTCATAGCGGACATCTATCATTGGGTGCGTATTGAAATCGGATTTAGCTTTTTCAATGAAGAACTGGGTTTGCTTAAAATCTTCAAACATTTCGTCAATATCCACCTTTACTTTTTTTGAGGCTGCAACTTTATCTTTGCCCGAATTAGTCCAAACATCGGTTTTCCCGGCTATTAATCTGGAGAGATGAACTCTCAAAAGATTTTCTCTTTGTAAATGGATTATCTTAATCTTCTTGTCGTTTAAAAGATTTGTCCAAACTGTGGTATCCTCGCTATTTAAAGGGTGATAATAAAAAATTTTGAATCCGACATACCTGATATTCTTTTTTTTTATTCCAAAAGTTGAAGTCCAGATTTCAGCAGTTGTTTTGTTTTGCAAACGCGCGAAGATCTCTCCGTGTGCCTCTATATTTTGGTGTGCGTTTAGCAGCGAAATTAACAAATTGGAGCCTGTTCTGGAACGTGTTAAAACAATGAATTTATCGTATGATGTATGACCGGTAAGCCGATGTTTGAGTTTTTTGAGGGCTTTTAAAAAATTACTCATTGCTTTAAATTAGAGCCTAATTATTTTTTTACAGAGGATGGTACAAGGCTACTGGCATCCCCATTATTTCTTAAAACGTCCCTAACGATAGAGGATGAGATATTAGATACATGTGGCGAAGCTACCAGGAATAAGGTTTCTATCCCGGCAATGGAGGCATTCGTTTGAGCAATCGACTGCTCGTAATTGAAATCGGCTGTGTTCCGTAGTCCACGTAAAATAAATTGTGCCTTTACCTCTTTGCAAAAATGTGCAGTAAGGCCGCTATAGGTTTTTACAACAACTTTCGACTCACCTTTAAATGCATTTACAATAAAGCGCTGGCGCTCTTCCAGAGTGAACATATATTTTTTATCTGCATTAACTCCAATAGCAATAATAATCTCATCAAAAACAGCTAATGCGCGACGAATAATATCTATATGCCCCAAAGTAATTGGGTCAAAAGATCCCGGGAAGACTGCGCGTTTCATATTGTATAATTTATTGTTGCTAGATTATAGTGAATGCCTGGCATTGATTGAGGTACTAAATTACAGACTTATTTTAATATACCCTTAAAAATATAATGCCGAATTTCTTATCGGTTCATTTTATTTAGTGCATTCGTTATCAATATATCAAAAAATTCTGCGAGAGTCATGCCTGCATGGCGTGCTTGTTTAGGAATGATACTCTCTTTTGAAAGTCCTGGAGTCGTATTTGTTTCTAGAAAATACGGTACTCCTTCCTGCATTATAAATTCGCTTCTGGTAACTCCGTCCATATTCAAGAGCTTATAAATTTTAATGGCTTCAGCCTGAGCCCTTTGTATTTCTTCATCAGAAATTCTTGCGGGAGTGATCTCTTGTGACTTGCCCAGGTACTTTGCTTCGTAATCGAAAAATTCATTTTCAGAAATTATTTCAGTAGGGGAGAAAGCAATTATTTCCTCATTATTCTTATATACTCCCACCGAGAGTTCAACGCCCACAAGTGCCGTTTCTATAATAATCTCAGTATCCTCCTTAAATGCCTTTTCTATGGCCGGCATAAATTCTGTGATAGTATTAACTTTACTTATACCAAAACTTGAACCTGCTCTGTTTGGTTTTACAAAGCATGGCAGACCTACGGTTTTTATAATTTCTTCGGAAAGGATTTCAGATCCTTTATTCAGATAGTAAGAGTTAGCGCATTTTACGCCAAAATTTTTCAATACTGAAAGACAATCTCTTTTATTGAAACTTAGTGCTGCCTGATAAAAACCTGTGCTAGTTTGAGGAATTCCTATGAGCTCCAAGTACGCCTGAAAATATCCGTCTTCACCCGGAGTCCCGTGAATAGTGTTATAAATAACGTCTGGGATCACTGTAGAATCGCCGGTACTAAAACTAAAATCCGATTTATTTATAGGATACTTCGTGTCATTCTCTGAAACGTAGTGCCAACCTTCCTTCAAAATATGCACCGGGTAGATGTTGTATTTTTCTTTATCCAAAGAATCGCAAACAACTCCGCCACTCTTTAGTGAAATTTCAAATTCACTGGAATAGCCACCCATAACAACAGCAATATGCTTTTTAGCCATAACAAAAAGTTAATTACACCGTTTAACAAAAATATCACTATTCAATAGAAAGATACTAACTTTAGGTTTTATATTTTTGCGTATTAACTCTCAACGTATGACATTTTTTAAATATCTCTTTACCAAGGCGTTTTTGAAGCAGCTCTTACTCGCTATTTTAGCTCTTATCATACTAATGTTTCTTGTATTATGGTGGTTGAGAAGCACCACAAACCACAATCAAAAAATTGAGGTTCCGGAGTTAGCAAAGCTCTCATTAGATAAGGTTGAGGATCGTTTAGACGAATTAGACTTACGTTACGAAATATTGGATTCGGCAAACTATAACCCTGAATATCCCAAGTATTCAGTTATTGAACAGATTCCCAAGGCAGGAAAATTCGTCAAAGAAAACAGAAAGATATATCTAACTTTAAATCCGTCGGGTTACAGAAAAATTGCTGTCCCTGCCGTAGTAGGAAAAACCGGCCGCCAGGCAGAACCTACCTTATTGGCAATGGGTTTTAAAATCGGGAAGGTAAGTACACGCCCTCATATTAGTGATCATGTATTGGAAATGCGTTATAATGGCGAGAAATTAGTTCCCGGAACTGAAATACCAAAAACCTCAGTAATTGATCTTATTGTAGGTGATGGTTCGCTTAATAGAGTTGTAAATGATAATGATGATTCTCCCGAAGCTTCAGATGAAACAGAAGGTGATGGAGGAGAATAAACTAGAAGGACCAGCCGAAGAAACCGGAAATGATGATCTCTACGAACATCATCGTTTTACAGCCGATAAGGGTCAGCAACCCTTACGTGTCGATAAGTTTTTGATGAATAAAGTAGAAAATGCGACGCGTAACAAAATTCAAAAATCTGCTAAAGATGGTAACATTTATGTAAATGATGTTGCTGTAAAATCCAGCTATAAAGTAAAACCTCTCGACGTAGTAACTGTACTCTTTGAACATCCTCCCTACGAGTATCTCCTGGTTCCCGAAGATATTCCCATTGATGTGGTTTATGAAGATGAAACTCTTTTAGTGGTGAATAAAGCTGCTGGCATGGTGGTACATCCCGGACACGGAAATTATAGCGGTACTTTAATAAACGCCCTTACTTTTCACTTCGAAAATCTTCCGAATAATTCCAGTGAACGCCCGGGCTTGGTTCATAGAATTGATAAAGACACAAGCGGCTTGTTGGTGATAGCTAAAACCGAACAAGCAATGACACATCTGTCAAAACAGTTTTTTAATAAAACCACTGAGCGAGAATATATTGCTTTGGCATGGGGTAATATTGAAGAAGACGAAGGTACTATCGCAGGTAATATTGGTAGGCATCCAAAAAACCGCTTACAGAATACGGTTTTTGAAGGTGAGGAAGCAGAAGAGAAAGGAAAACCGGCGGTTACGCATTTCAAAGTTCTGGAACGTTTAGGTTATGTGACTCTTGTCTCTTGCCGACTAGAAACAGGAAGAACACATCAAATTAGAGTGCATTTAAAACATATTGGGCATACACTTTTTAACGACGAGCGTTATGGAGGTGATAAAATTCTGAAAGGGACAACTTTTACAAAATACAAACAGTTTGTAGAAAATTGTTTTAAAGTTTTACCGAGACAAGCCTTGCACGCCCGAACGTTGGGTTTCATTCATCCGGTAACTAAAAAAATGATGCGTTTTGAAGCAGCCATCCCCGATGATATTGAACAGTGTTTAGATCGCTGGCGTAATTATTCGAAGCATGTGATTGAATAAAATTCTTCTTATTTTTGAAGAAAAGCTAAAAACTATGAAAATCGTTCTTTCTCCAGCAAAAACGCTGGATTATAAAACTAAATTGCCCACTAGCAGAGCCACACAACCCTTATTTCTCGAGCAAAGTGAAACACTGAACGCTAAATTAGAGCGGAAATCGAAAAAAGCGATTCGGGAACTAATGGATATTAGCGATGCTTTAGCCGATTTAAACTACCATCGTTATAAGGAGTTTTCTACGCCTTTCACGAAAAAGAACGCTCGACCGGCAGTTTACGCTTTTGCGGGGGATGTTTACATAGGATTAGATGCTTACACTATTCCGGCAGGCAAAATAGATTTGCTTCAGGATACAGTGCGAATCCTTTCAGGGCTCTACGGTGTGTTAAGGCCGCTGGATTTAATGCAACCCTATAGACTCGAAATGGGAACTAGTTTGAAAGTAGGTCGGAAAAAGAATCTTTACGAATTCTGGGGTGATAAAATAACCGAAACTTTAAATAATGATTTGGAAGATGGCGAACTCTTTTTAAACCTTGCCAGCAACGAATATTTTAATGTGATTGATCCTAAAAAACTGAAAGTACCGGTTATTTCACCCGTTTTCAAGGACTTTAAAAATGGTGAACTTAAATTGATCTCCTTTTTCGCGAAGAAGGCACGCGGAAGCATGGCGAGATATGTGATAGACAACAATACCAAGACCCTCCGGGGGATTAAGGGTTTTGACTACGACGGCTATGGGTATAGCGAGAAATATACCGAACACGAAAACGAACCGGTCTTTATACGTTAGTGTTTCATCATACGCATCCATACGAACCATTTATACCAGCACATACCACAAAACTCATCGTGGGTACCCTGCCTCCGCCTCGATTTACAACCGGGGATTTACGTGAAGGAGATGTAGATTTTTGCTACGGAAGTAGAGACGGATTGTTATGGCCTATTCTCGACAGGATTTTTAATTTGAAGTTACAATATGAAACTACTGCTGAAGCAATCGCAGAGAGAAAAAACTTTTTAAAGAGCAGGGGAATTGGTATTTGTGATATTGTGGCTTCCGCGAAACGTGAGAAAGTAGATGCTTCAGATCTTGGAATGCAGGAAATAAAACTTCGGAATCTAATCGCTGTGCTTCAACAACATCCAAAGATTGATACTTTGTTGTTCACCGGCGGTAACAGTAAAAATGGTCCGGAATATTTCTTTCGGAAGCATTTAAAGGAATATGATATTTCTCTTAAAACTATTTCGTCGGAAGTGCCTAGAATTCATAGTTTTAAATTGCCGCATAGTACACGCACAGTACAAACAATTTCATTAACGGCACCCTCAGGAGCTGCAAATCGCGCTATCGGCAGTATTTCAGAATACAAAACCCGGAAAGCTTTAAACGCTAGTTATACGACCACCGATTTCAGAATTGAGCAGTACCAACCTTACTTTTAAAAAAAAAGTTAGTTCACAACTGCAAACTAACTTCCTGATTTTATTGATTTCCGAAAATATTATTTAGACAATGCGTCTTTGTTTTTTTTCGGACTTATTTTAAACTTTCCTTTTTTCGGGCGCAGTTTTCCATAAGTTCCCAAAATTATCTTTCCTCTTTTCGTCTTTTTATCTCCTTTTCCCATCGCTTCGTATTTTTTACATTTTGTAATTACTCCAAGATACAGATTACAAAGCAGAATATGTAATAAACGCGCTCAAAATTGAGGTAGCTCAGTTATCGAATTGACTTAATAAATGCAGGAATACCTCCAATTCCATGCTGTGTGAGCATTTTTATAAATGCGCTTCCAATGATTGCACCTTTTGCATTTTCTGTAGCCGCGGTGAATGTTTCGGCATTGTGAATTCCAAAACCAACAACTTGTGGATTCTTTAGCTGCATTGCGGAAATTCTTTTAAAATAATTTGTTTGATCGTCGCCAAATCCGGTAAACGACCCTGTCGTACTTGCGCTGCTAACCATATAGATAAAACCTTTTGAGGCGCTATCAATTTGTTTTATTCTTTCTTCCGAAGTCTGAGGTGTAATGAGGAATATATTGATCAAACCATACTTTTCGAAGATGTGTTGATAGTGTTCGGAGTATTCGGCAAGAGGAAGATCGGGTAGGATACATCCATCGATACCAATTTCATGACACTTCTTGCAAAAGGCTTCCACACCATATTGTAGCACCGGATTGAAATATCCCATGAGCACCAGGGGAATAGTGATATTTTGCCTTATATTTTTCAACTGATCGAAAAGTATTTCGGTGGTCATCCCATTCTTTAATGCCTGCGTAGAACTGGCTTGAATGGTAGGTCCATCGGCAAGAGGATCGCTAAATGGTAATCCGATTTCGACCATATCAACTCCGTTTGCCTCTAACGATTCAAGAATGGGAACCGTGTCTTCCAGATCAGGATATCCGGCAGTAAAATAAATGGATAGGAGTTTTTTGTTCCCTTCGAGTTTCTTTTTAATTCTATTCATTTTAACTTTTTTGAGTTTTACCTTTTGGTCGTTTGCCGAGCCAAAAGCCCCCTTTCTTGTACAGGAATTGAGTTTAAAGCGTGTATTTTTTTAAATCAGAATGCGGTAAGCTTATCTTATAATTTAAAATAGTTTATATATGTATTTAAATCCTTGTCACCTCTACCGCTCAGATTTATCACAACGATGTCCTCCTTCTTAAACTTCCGATCTTTAAAAATGGCAAGCGCATGGCTGGTTTCGATGGCAGGAATTATTCCTTCCAATTCGCTTAATTCAAGTCCGGCGTGCATGGCCTCATCATCGGTTATTGAGATAAACTCACCCCGCCCGCTGGTATACAAATTTGCGTGCATAGGGCCTACCCCGGGATAATCCAGCCCTGCCGAAATTGAATACGGTTCGGTTATTTGTCCATCGGGGGTTTGCATCAAAAGTGTTTTGCTTCCGTGAATAATCCCAACTTTTCCCAATGCCGATGTTGCTGCACTTTCACCGCTATGAATTCCTTTGCCCGCCGCTTCAACGGCAATTAAACCAACTTTCGGATTATCCAAAAAATGATAATAAGCTCCGGCTGCATTACTGCCTCCACCCACACAAGCCACAACATAATCCGGGTTTTCGCGCCCTTCTTTTTCACTAAGCTGCTGTTTAATTTCTTCCGAAATTACGCTTTGAAATCTCGCTACCATGTCGGGATAGGGATGTGGTCCCACAACACTTCCGATGATATAATGCGTGTCTATAGGGTTATTTATCCAATCCCTAATTGCTTCATTCGTGGCATCTTTCAGAGTTTTGCTGCCACTGGTCGCCGGTATTACTGTAGCTCCAAGCATCTTCATTCGCGCTACGTTGGGTGCCTGTCTTTCAATATCGATTTCACCCATATAAACAATACATTCTAAACCCATTAATGCACAAACTGTTGCCGTAGCAACTCCATGCTGTCCCGCACCGGTTTCTGCGATAATCCGTGTTTTATTGAGGCGCTTCGCCATTAATATTTGCCCGATTGTATTATTTACTTTGTGAGCGCCCGTATGACACAGATCTTCGCGCTTTAAGTAGATTTTTGTGTTGTACTTCTGCGACAACCGTTTAGCAAAATAGAGTGGGGTAGGACGACCAACATATTCCTTTAACAATTGCCTGAACTCTTTCTGAAAAGATGATTCGTGCATGACAGTGATGTATTGCAGCCTTAGCTCTTCCACATTCGGGTAAAGCATTTCCGGGATATAAGCCCCTCCAAACTCCCCGTAATATCCTTTTTCGTTCGCGTTATAGTTCATATGCATATTTTCAGAGTTTTTCAATAAATCGTTTTAATTTCATCACGTCTTTCATTCCGGGTTTAGTTTCAAAGCGACTGTTCACATCGATTGCAGCAATTGGCAACTCGGTTTTAAGTATTTCCTTGAGTGCTTCTATTTCTTCAAGGCCGATACCACCACTTAAAACAAATGGCTTATTAGAAGGATATTTCTTTAAAACATTCCAATCAAAAACATAACCATTGCCCCCTTTTTCCTTTCCTTTAGTATCGAACAAATACTTATCTACAAACCGCTCATAATTTGTAAGGACAGAGAAATCAAAACTGTCTTTAATGCTAAAAACTTTCCACACTTCAACTGCCCGCAGGGATGAATTTTTCGTGTTGGAGCTCTGCTGCAACTGTTCACAGAATTCCGGAGTTTCTTCACCATGTAGTTGAACAACATCTAATGAGTGGTTTTCGACTATTCTTTGAATTTCTAGTAAGGGTGCATCAACGAAAACCCCCACTTTTTTTATTCCATCAGGGAGCTTCGGTATTACGCCATTAAAATTACGCGGACTCCCTTCAAAAAAGATAAAACCCAGATAATCGGGCTGCAACCCGGCGACTTCTGCCGTGTTGTGTTTCATTCCACATACTTTTAGTTCTACTTTTATCATCTTTTACCTTATCCGACTTTCAGAATGATTCTGAAGACATCTTTCCCTTAAAGTTTAAAGGAAAATATCATAATTAAATTTGTTTTATAAATTCGTTAGCGGCATCACCCGGATCATCAGATTTCATAAAATTTTCACCAATTAAAAAACCTTGAAAGCCATAACTTTTTAAATCTCTGATAGTTTCAATAGTACTAATTCCACTTTCTGAAACCTTTGTAAATTCCTTGGGAATCAACTGCGAAAGTCTTTTGCTGGTTTCAATTGACACTTCGAAGGTTTTCAGATTTCTGTTGTTAACACCTATCATGTCTACTGTTGAATGAAGTGAACGCTTTAATTCTTCTTCGTTGTGAATTTCAAGCAGTACATCCAGTTGTAAACTTTTGGCAAGCTTCGAAAAATCTTTTAGTTGCCCTTCAGAAAGTATCGCGGCTATCAATAAAATTGCGTCTGCTCCGTAAGCTCTTGCCTCGTGAATTTGATAAGGGTCTATTATAAATTCTTTCCGAAGCAAGGGAAAAGAAACCACCGATCGCGCCAGTAATAAATCGCTTAAAGATCCTCCGAAGAATTTGGTATCAGTTAAAACCGACATGCCGCAGACTCCTGCATTTTGGTAACCTACTGCTACTTTATCCACATCGACAGTATCGTTGATAACCGATTTACTGGGGGATCGTCTTTTGTGTTCTGCTATGATGCCTGTTTGAGATTCATTTAGAGCCTCTGTAAGAGAAGCAGTGCTTCGTGCATAGTAGGTAGATTGTTTCAAAAGGTCAAGAGGAAAGGCCAGTTTTTTGCTTTCAATTTCCTTTCGCTTATATGCTATGATTCTGTCTAGTATATGCATTTAATTCATTTTCGTTATTGAGAATTTAAACTTAAAACTTGCAACTTTTTAAGTTTCTGAAGTGCGTTTTCATTTTCTAATGATTTTTTTGCCTGTGCAAAACCATCTTGAATTGAGCATTTCTGAAAGGTAGCAATTGCCATTCCGGCATTAGCACAGACCACGTTATTTTGAGCTTCAGAACCATTACCTTTCAGAATTTCAATAAAAATTTTAGCTGAACTCTCAATGCTGTCACCTCCATAGATATCACTCTGCTCAATTTTTGAAATTCCGAAATCGGAAGGGTGTAGTATTGTTTCCGTAGCATTTGAAATAACTTTAACCGGACTCGTTAGTGATATTTCATCATAGCCATCGGTTGCATGAAGAATTGTAAAGTTCTTATCGCTTTTTTGATACAAATAACCATACATACGCGCTAATTCCATATCGAATACACCTACCAACTGATTTTTAGGAAAGGCCGGATTTACCATGGGCCCGAGCATATTAAAAAATGTTTTGACGCCTAATTCTCTTCTTATGGGTGCTACGTTTTTCATCGCAGGATGAAATAGTGGCGCATGTAATACACATATCCCGGCTTCGTCCAGGCAGCGCTTTAAAAAGTCTTTTTTATTACTGAATTTGATACCTAAATACTCCATCACATTACTACTACCGCTTATGGAGGAGACCCCGTAGTTTCCATGTTTTGTCACCGGAATTCCCGCACCTGCCGTGACAAAAGAAGCGAGAGTAGAAATATTAAAAGTGTTCTTCCCATCTCCTCCAGTTCCACAGAGATCGATAGTATTATAATCGCCGAAATCTACAGCAAGACCGAGGTCTAACAACGCATCTCTGAATCCTTCCAATTCCTCAAGTGAAACGCTTCGCATCATAAACACGGTGAGAAAGGCGGCTATCTGACTCGTATTGTATTTTCCTTCAGAAATTGCCACTAAAACATTTCTCGCTTCTTGCTTTGAGAGTTGATCGTGATTGATAAGTTTATTTAAGGTTTGCTTCATTTTCTACGTTAGGTTTTATTTATTTTTTGGAAAGAGATTTCATACCGCCTTGTCGAATTGAAATGACTCGTCAGCTTTCCACATCCCTTAATTCTCTACCCAGTTCCTAATAATTTGTTTTCCTTTGGGGGTTAGTACGCTTTCGGGGTGAAACTGAACCCCTTTTAAGTCGAATTCCCGATGCCGCAGCGACATAATTTGTCCGTTTTCATCGACAGAGGTTATTTCCAAAACATCCGGAAAACCTTCATTAGATACTACCCAGGAATGATATCTTCCTATTTCAATCTCAGTTTCCAGATCTTTGAATAGTGATTCGTCTTTAACCAAGATTGTTGCCTTGGTTGCAACGCCGTGAAAGACTTCTTCCAGATTGATGATGGAACCTCCAAAAACTTCTCCGATAGCCTGTTGTCCTAAACACACGCCTAAAATACTTTTTGTCGCGGCATATTTTTCAATTACTTGTTTCAGTTGCCCTGCTTCGTCGGGGATTCCGGGACCTGGTGACAGCAAAACCTTATCGAACTTATCGACTTCCTCTAAATAAAAACGGTCGTTACGCCATACGGTGACTTCACATTCCAACTCTTCCAGATAATGCACCAGATTGTAAACGAAACTGTCGTAATTATCAATAACTAGTATTTTTTTCATGCTTCTATTTTATTATCATTCTTTTTTCCATTGTTGAAAAACTAACATTTTATTACCCTCGCAAAGCTGTCTCAAGAAAGGCAAAGGTTCAGAGGTTTCATTTTCTTTATGTCATTCCGAATGAAATGAGGAATCTCACTTTGCATATAGAAGGAGATTTCTCTCCGCCTATGGCGAACCGAAATGACTAATATCCATTCACCATTCACCATTCACCATTCACCATTCACCATTCGCCATTCAAATTTCCTCAGCCAGTTCAAGTGCCTTGGTTAAAGCACCTAACTTGTTATATACTTCTTGTAATTCTTTTTCCGGATCACTGTTGGAAACGACTCCCGCACCCGCCTGATAATGTAATTCGTGGTCTTTACTCACAAACGATCTAATGATGATCGCATGATTGAAATTACCTTTAAAATCCATAAATCCAATTGCTCCTCCATAGAATTCCCTATTGATATTTTCATATTTTTCCAGCAGTTGCATTGCCTTGTGCTTTGGTGCACCGCTCAATGTTCCTGCGGGAAAAGTATCGGCTACGATCTGCATGGTTCCGGTGTTCTTTTTAATATCGGCTGTGACTTTGCTCACCAGGTGAATAACATGCGAAAAGAACTGAATCTCCCTATACGTTTCAACTTTAACATTGGTTCCGTGGCGACTTAAATCGTTTCTGGCAAGATCAACGAGCATTACGTGTTCACTATTTTCCTTCGGATCGATAGCAAGTTCTTTTGCCAATTGCGAGTCCTGCTCATCATTTCCGGTGCGTTTAAAAGTGCCTGCAATTGGGTGTATCTCGGCACGATTCTCTTTTACTACCAGCTGTGCTTCCGGAGAGCTGCCAAAAATTTTAAATTTTCCGTAGTCAAAATAAAATAAATAAGGTGACGGATTCACACTGCGAAGGGCATGGTACACATTAAATTCATCACCGGTGAACGCTTGCGAAAACCTTTTGCTGGGTACAATTTGAAAAACATCACCCCGCTTACAATGTTGTATACAGGTTTTTACCAAATCTTTGAATTCTTCGTCCTTAAGATTTGTTTTTGGTTCGTTAACCCTGTTAAAGGGAAATTCCGCAAAATTCTTTGAATGAAGAATCTGTTCTATTTGCGGGATATTGTTTTCGGTGGCAAAACAATGCGCAAAAATATAAGCTTCATTGTTAAAATGGTTGATGGCAATGATATTTTGATAGACCGCATAATAAATGTCGGGCATTGCTAATTTCGATTGCTGTTTTGAAATTGAAATGTTTTCAAAATAACGAACAGCGTCGTAAGCCATATAGCCGAAGAGACCATTGTTTATAAACTTAAAATTGTTGTCTTCGGAAGTAAACGCACTTGCAAAATCCTCTAGTATGGCAGGCACATTAGTTTCTGAAGTAATCTCAGTAATACCTTCCTTTCCATCCGGAAACTGTTGTGTGATCAATTCGTTTTCAATCTTGATGGAAGCGATAGGGTTGCAACAGATATAACTGAAACTATTGTCGTTGGCATGATAGTCACTACTTTCCAACAGCAGGCTGTTAGGAAATTTATCACGTAGTCGCAAATACACCGAAACAGGCGTTAAGGTATCTGCCAACAATTTTTTTGAATAGGTTTTTAATTTATATGTCATTTTTATGCCACCTAAGGGTATCTTATAATAATTATTTGCACAGATCCACCTTAGTTGTTTGAACTCCGGAGGATTATTACGACTCAACATTTATAGAAATTCTAACTTATTTCTTAAATGACCTCAATAAAAAAAGGCTTGTCGTGAATGACAAGCCTTTGTATGTTGAAACATAGTTATAGTGCTTTAGCTCACGATTTTTGACGTAAGTTTTTCCACCACCAAGTATGTTTTTTGTTTAGAATCATAATTGAATTTCAAATATAGAAATGAAATTTAAAATGACAAGTGATTATTTATTAAAATTTTAAAGTCACATCTAATTCGAAGTAATCTGAAATAGTATTGTCGCCTAAACTATCGAAAAGACTTCCACTTCCATATCGTACTCCGTATTGAGTTCTATCGATTTTAAGGCTGGTACGCGCTGCGGTTTCGCCCATGATTAGTTCGAAAGTGATTGGTTTGGTGGTTCCTTTAATAGTCATGTCGCCGGTTACAGAATGCACATTTCCTTTCTTAGTTGCGCCGGTGATTACCAATTTAGCCGTTGGGTGTTGAGCCACGCCAAAAAAATCATCACTTTTTAAATGGCCTAATAATTTAGATTTATTCGGCTCTTCGAGATCTGTATTGGTCATAGATGTCATATCTACTACAAACATTCCTCCAACGAGGTTATCGCCATCTACTTCCAGATAGCCTTCAGAAAGATTAATGGTTCCGGTATGGGAGCCTAAAATTTTCTTTCCCTTCCATTCGATCTTGCTATCTTTGATGTCGATCTTCTTTTTTAAGGGAGGAGTAAATGCCACGACTGTCGAGGCAATGGTAAGGATTAAAACGGATTTCAAAATTGTTTTCATGATGTTTAATTTTAATTGTTTCTATTTATTTT
The DNA here is from genome assembly GCA_965367015.1 of uncultured Ulvibacter sp. Lineage (GTDB taxonomy): Bacteria > Bacteroidota > Bacteroidia > Flavobacteriales > Flavobacteriaceae > CAXBES01. Next base: position 588 of record CBDUGY010000065.1, on the reverse strand, counting down.
AGTTTGTTCTCAACGTATCCAAAAGGTCATTTAATTGTTCCATTTGGAGCGGTGAGAGGTTTTTTAAGATATTCTGGTTGTTTTGTTCGGTAATGGGGTCTAATTCTTTCAAAATTTCCAAACCTTTTTCAGTAATAAAGATTTCCACTTTTCTTCGGTTGGCTTTACAAACTTGTCTTCTTACCCAACCTTTCTTAATTAATTTATCAACCAAACGCGTGGTATTGCTGCTCTTATCGATCATTCGCTCCTGGATTGTTGAGAGATTTGCCGGATTATCCCGCTGTCCTCTTAATATCCTTAGCACGTTGTATTGTTGCATGGTAAGCTCATAGGGTTTTAACGTATTAGCTATCGACTCTTCTATCAGGCGGGTTGTATACATAAGATTGATCACCGTCTTGGTGGTAGTTGCCATTCTGTGAATGGACTTAATCGCATCTTCAATTTTATTTGTCATTACAATATTTGTATATACAAATGTAATATTTATTTGTTTACTAAGAATTGTTTTAACACAATTTTAAACTATAGGTACAGAATTGAGTCTAAGGAATCTATATGATAATGTTAAATGCTTTCTGAAAT
>CBDUGY010000064.1:0-16105 GCA_965367015.1 uncultured Ulvibacter sp. | reverse complement strand
GTCGAAAAATTTTTGAACCCTATGAGTGATTTCCATTCGCTGAGTATCTCAGAAGTTAAAAAAGAAACCCCACATGCTGTTTCCATTAGCTTTCACATTCCCGGTAGTCTTAAAAATGAATTTTCATTTAAAGCCGGACAATATATTACGCTAAAACATATTGTTAAAGGAAAAGAGATAAGACGAGCATATTCTATTTGCTCCAGTCCAAATAGCAATACTTTAAGAGTTGGAATTAAAAGTGTCCCGAATGGGCTTTTTTCAGTTTTTGCCAATACAAGATTAAAAAAAGGTGACACCTTAGACGTAATGCCACCGGAAGGTAAATTCATACTTGAACCAAATTCTAAAAACTCAAAAAATTATGCTGCTTTCGTTGCGGGAAGTGGGATCACACCTGTCTTATCGATCCTTAAAACTGCATTGGAGGAAGAACCCAACAGTACCTTTGTTTTGGTTTATGGGAACAAATCGGAATCGGAAACTATGTTTTTAGAAGAGCTTAAAAGCTTACAACAAAAAAATCCGGATCGATTATCTATTCAATTCATCACAAGTAGAGAAGAAGCGGAAGATGCGCTCTTCGGAAGAATAGATCGTTCAATCGTAAATTTTATTCTTAAAAATAAGCATAAGGATGTGCGTTTCGATGCCTACTATTTGTGTGGTCCTGAAACTATGATCGACGAAGTTTCTTCAACGCTGAAAGATAACGGGATCAACGAAAAACTGATTCATTTCGAACTATTTACTACTTCAGAGGAAGGATTATTGGTGGAACCTCACGACGGAAACACCAAAGTAACAATAACTCTCGACGACGAGACTGAAACTTTCATCATGCCACAAACAAAATCAGTTTTAGAAGCAGCTCTTGCTGAAGGACTCGATGCCCCTTTTTCATGTCAAGGGGGAATTTGTAGTACCTGTATAGCCAGGATAGTGGAAGGAAAGGCAGAAATGCGAAAAAACCAAATCTTGACCGATGGAGAGATAGCCGACGGTTTGATTTTAACTTGTCAGGCACATCCAACATCTGCCAAGTTGGTGATTGATTACGACGATGTTTAACAAATCTCTGTTGACCAAATGCGAATATTCAGTATTATCAAAGATGGGTACGAATAATAGTGGTAATTCATCTGCCTCATGTAAAACGAGGTAGGGTGAATCCCTACAATACTTCTAGTATTTTTTTAATAATAGTTTCGGGTGATATTGTACCAATTGCTTTATCATACCCTTCAGGAAATTTATTACCATAGACCGAAGTAGGTATTGCCGGAAACTGTGTTCTATCAGCAAGAATTGAATAATCTTCGGGCTGATTAAAGGGTGCAAACCCTGCGAATGGATGGGTTACTCCCCATAGTGTTATTGTGGGAATTCCGTAGAGTGCAGAGAGATGTCCATTGCCACTATCCATAGACAACATCAAATCTAAATTTGAAATAAGAATAAGTTCTTCATCAAATGGAAACATTCCGGCGACACTGGTGACATTGCTGAACGGTTTTTCCAAATGTTTGAGAAATTCAACTTCTTTTTTACCGCCTCCGAAGAGAAAGATCCTGTATTTATCGGTAGCATCTAAAGCGGCAATCACTTCCTTCATTTTATCCAGTGGATACATTTTACTTTCAAATGCCGCAAAAGGCGCGATTCCGATCAGCTTTTTAGGCTCTACTCCAATTAATGTATTTAGCCGCCGATTTAGTTTAAATCTTTCGGGAAAGGAATGAGTTTTAAGATCTATAGGCAACCCCAGGTCTGCAAAAACATCGGCATAGCGCTGATGCGTTGTTTTAAGTTGTTTGAATTCTTTATTTGCCTCTCGGGTGAGTGCTTTTTTTTCGGCTCTGCCTTTATCAATTACTCCTATTTTTACTCCCCTCAGCTTCATATAATTGGTGAGAAGCTTAGAACGAATTACATTATGAAGATCGGCGACAGCGGTTATACCCATCTCCTTGGCTTCATTAGCAAGTTTTAATAATCCGAAACCTTGATGCTTTCCGTAGACATCTGCTTCTAAAAAATTAAGATTTGGAATATCTTTAAAAAGAGATTTATACTGCCCTCTGGATATTACCGTGAGTGTAACATTTGGGTATGTTGCAGCTACAACTCTTAGCACAGGTACGGTCATCGCAACATCCCCCATTGCTGAAAGTCTTATAACAAGGATATGTTTTGGTACAGACATAATGTTCCACTAAAGACTTAAAGCAAGTCCTACTAAGTGTTTATATTTCTCCTCTAAGTACAGGGTTCAATTCGTCGTCATTATACATCTTCATCTGCTTATAGACTTTCATGTATTTCCTGCCTTCCTCGATGTCTTTAAGAAGTTGATCGATTGCAGTACTTAAATCCACGCGTTGTTCCAGTAAAGTATCAAGCTTTTTCTTGCATGCGATGCGATGTTCTTCGGAAGCGTTTTTGCGAGTGGCTTCCTCATTCATATGATACACTTTTAACGCTAAAATCGAAAGACGGTCAACCCCCCATGCCGGACTCTCAGTGTTAATTGTTGCATCCTTATTGGGTGTTACACCCTTATATTTTTCTAAAAAGTAGCTATCAATATACTCAACCATGTCAGTTCTGTCCTGATTTGAAGCATCAATCTTACGCTTTAAAGCAAGTGCTGCCACAGGATCAATATTCGGATCCCGAATAATATCTTCATAATGCCATTGAACAGTATCTATCCAACATTTTCTGTACAACAGGTGTTCCAGGAGATGGGTTTCTTTGTTATACGGATTTGTAAAAGGTTGATCCACAGTGTTAACTATGTGGTATTTTACAATAACTTCAATGAAAATCTTGTTCGCTAGTTTACTAAACATCTTACTATATTTAATGAGGTTCTATCAAAATAATTTCAAACAATATTCACCTTTATAGTGATCTTGTTCGATTTTTCTACACTTCAGATTGCAAAGATATCATATTTTGCCTTAGTAATTCTTACTCATTACCCTCACAAAAAAACAACGACTACGGGTAAAATAACGGCAACCCATAACAACAATTCTTTAAACCAAAATTCTTCAATCTGTTCCACATAGTTGGTGATAATAATCGCTAATGGACCTAAGACAAAAAGTAGTTCTGACCCATTTTTTTGCGGACTTAAAAGTGCTATTACGATAGACACCAAAAGTGTAAAAAGCACCAACACAGCATTTGGTCTTTCTTTTTTAGAAATTACCCCGAGTCTTATAATTCTGGCTATACCCGTCCATATAATAAAAGTTATGATCACGGTGACAGGAATTAAAACATGTAACTTATTATATTCTGAAAAATTAAAATTGAGAGGTGATTTCCAATGGTAAAACCATTCAAAAGAATCGTATAAAACAAAATATAACGCTGTGTGCATTACAAATACGCCGATAAATCCTGCCGCCGGAATAAACAAATATTTCAACGTTGTATTTTGCTTTCTGATAATTGCCAAAAGCAGTATCACAAAAAACAAAACGCTCCAAAAACTAAAAAAGGAGGCAAGGGTAATCCAGAGGGAGGCATCCAAAATTTTCTTCTCAGTATTTTTATCGCTTCGAAGGCTAAGAATTCTTCGGAAGGCCAATAAGAGAAAAATGGTTGAAATAAGTATATCTTTTTCCAGGAAGATACCCGGAAGTGTGATTAGAAAGCAAGTAAAAAAAAAGATCGCATAGGTATTATTTTTGGTTAGCATGTTCTTCCGAATAATAAAATCCAGAAGCAGCATTATAAAAGCGCTTATTCCAATAAATAATAAATGTTCTGCAAAAAGCATAAAGGTTAACTCACTGTTTTTCATTAGTATAGCACTAAACATATATGCTATAAAAATGAAAATTCCCGCAATTAGATAATTGACCGGATTAGATTTGCCAAAAAAGCTTGTAAGCATCGAGGTTAATTTATACTTTTGTGGCATAAATATACAGATATGGCTTGGAAAGACGTTTTTGAAGGTATACAATCTTTTTCTGAAGATGTATTATTTTATCCTTACGATGCATTGAGAGAAATTGAGTATAGCAGTTGGGCTCTGGCAAATATTATGTCCTGGCTATTTATGCTAATAGGTTTTGTTGCATTTCTGTATTGGATGAAACAGCTAAAAACATATAACGACAATGGTGAAGAAGATAGATCTTCTACTTCCCATTCGTATTTAGGATAAATCGAAACCGATATCGGTTCTATAATACATCCTGTCAAAAGATAGTTTTTCTATGTTTTGGTAGGATTTTTTTAGTGCTTTTTTGTAATCTGAATCTAAGGAAGTAATCGCAAGAACGCGGCCTCCATTTGTCACAATTTTATTATCTAACAGTGCTGTTCCTGCGTGAAAAACAATAGAGTCATTAATTCCCTCGATTCCTGAAATCTCTTTTCCCTTCTCATAACTTTCGGGGTATCCGCCAGAAACCATCATAACCGTGGCTGCCGCTCTCGAGTCAATTTCTAATGAAACATCGTTTAATTTTTGCTTGGCGGTTGCTTCAAACAAATCTACAAGGTCTGAGGTGATTCTCGGCAATACCACTTCTGTTTCCGGATCTCCCATACGCACATTGTATTCTATAACATAAGGTTCATCTCCAACTTTTATTAAGCCAATAAACACGAAGCCTTTGTAGTCAATATTTTCGTCCTTCAACCCGTTAACGGTAGGTTTAACAATACGTTCTTCGATTTTATTCATTAAAGTCTCATCGGCAAATGGGACCGGTGAAATTGCTCCCATACCCCCGGTATTCAATCCTTTATCACCTTCCCCAATACGTTTGTAATCTTTTGCTGTGGGTAAGATTTTATAATTTTTACCATCCGTAAGCACAAAGACACTAAGTTCAATACCATCGAGAAATTCTTCGATCACAACCGTTGCACTGGCTGCACCGAATTTGTTGTGTGCGAGCATATTTTCAAGCTCTTGTTTTGCTTCGGAAAGATCCTGAAGTATCAGAACGCCCTTCCCGGCCGCGAGTCCGTCGGCTTTAAGAACATACGGAGCCTGCAATGTTTCTAAGAATAGCTTCCCTGCAGTTAGAGATTCTATCGTGAAGCTCGCATAAGCAGCTGTAGGAATATTGTGCTGTAACATAAATTCTTTGGCCCGTTCTTTACTACCTTCCAAAAGAGCGCCTCTTTTTGAAGGCCCTATAAGCATCACATCCTTCAGTGCCGCTGTTTCCGCAAAATAATCGGATATGCCTTTTACTAAAGGATCTTCGGGTCCTACAATTACCATTTTAATATCGTTAGAAAGAACACACTCTTGAATAGCTTTGAAGTCGGTTACCGATAAGCTGACGTTCGTTGCTATCGATGCAGTTCCGGCATTTCCCGGGGCTACAAATAGCTTATCACAGCGTTGACTTTGTGCGATTTTATATGCAAATGTATGCTCACGACCTCCGGATCCTAGTATTAAAATGTTCATTGATACAAAATTTTATAAGTGCCACAAAAGTAATTTAAATTTGTACTTTTTACCACGAATACGCGAATATCTTGTCTGTAATTGAGAGAGGCGTTTTCAATAAATTTGTACTTTGCGTAAAATTACTTCCAACTTGAATTTATTCGAACGCACTTTACAACTAAACGGTTTTCCTATTCGGGAAGCAAAGAAACGTTTGCAAGAAATTCAACAGATTTCTGAAGAAAATTACCAGGCATACATCCAGAATAGCCGCAGAGCGATTGTCAACTTTCATTTAGAGGAAAATAGCTTTTACCGCACTTTTACCGGGAAGACCGAAATTGAATTATGGAATGATATTCCTGTGATGCAAAAGAGTGACCTTCAAAAACCCCTGAAAGAACGTCTTTCAAATGGATATACGAGTAAAAACGTATATGTCAATAAAACATCCGGGTCCAGTGGGCATCCTTTTATTTTTGCAAAAGACAAAATGTGTCATGCACTTACCTGGGCTGAAATATTGGATCGCTTTGGGTGGTATAAAATTGACTTTAACAAATCGCTTCAGGCGCGATTCTATGGTATTCCGTTGGATGCTTTAGGATACCAGAAAGAGCGATTTAAAGATCGGTTAAGCAGTAGATACCGATTTCCGATTTTCGATCTTTCCGAAGAAAAAATGGAAAAATTCCTTGAAGTCTTCCGAAGAAAAAAATTCGATTATATCAATGGCTATACAAGCTCCATTGTCTTATTTGCTAAATATCTGAAGAAAAAGAAAATCCTACTTACCGACATATGCCCCACCTTAAAACAGTGTATTGTTACCAGTGAAATGTTATATGATACGGACAAGCAATTAATGGAGGGAGTTTTTGGAATTCCGGTAATAAACGAATATGGAGCCAGTGAATTAGACCTTATTGCTTTTACGAACCCGGAGGATCAGTTTGTTGTGAACAGCGAAACGCTCTATGTAGAAATATTAGATTCGGAAAACAATCCGGTTGCCAATGGTGAAAGTGGTAGGATCGTGATAACATCGCTATACAACAAAGCCCATCCACTTATTCGTTATGATATTGGTGACACGGGTATTCTTGATGTAAAGAGTTCTTTCAAAAAACCTATTTTAGAAAAATTAGTGGGACGAACCAATGATATTGCTAAACTTCCAAGTGGTAGGACTGTTCCGGGTCTTACATTTTACTATGTCACGAAAAGTGTTATTGAAGACGATGGTAATGTAAAAGAGTTTGTAATTGAGCAGACCGCTCTAAGTGATTTTGCAATACATTATGTTTCTGAGAGAGAGCTTTCTATGGAAGAAACCGATGCGATAACGAAGGCTTTATACACATATTTGGAAGACGATCTTAGTCTTACTTTTAAAAGAGTCCCAGTACTTGACAGAAGTAACCGCGGAAAGCTTAAACAGTTTATCTCTAATCTATAAATTTTCAATCTGTTTAGGACGAACGATAAAATACTCCCAGAAAAAACGCAGCATATAAAATCCCGAAACTATGCTCGAATATCCGAGATAATTTTTATAAAATTTAAAGTTATGCTTGATTAATTTCGACTTGTTGGCACTCATTGAATTGGCATGTACTCTATAATATGCCAAGTCTTCCTGCAGACCTCCGGCAGGCTTATCACTTCTCTTTATAGCCTCTAACCATACCGCCCAATCCTGCCGTTTCCTAATGTTTGGTGCGAGAATCTTTCCCAACTTTTGGGCGTTGTAGATTCCGGTAAGGTTACCCACGTAATTATTACTATGCTGCTTTTTATAAGAAAGAGAGGGTAATGCTTTTACTCTTTTCTGAAGCGATTTTCCGGCTTCGTCAATAAGCAAGTAATTTGTTAATGAAACATCGCAGTGAGTTTTGTTCATGAAATCTAACTGCTTTTCAAGTTTTTCGGGATGCCAGAGATCATCGGCGTCTAAGAATGCAACGAACGCTCCTTTTGCTAATTCAGTAGCACGGTTTCGGCAAAACGCGGCGCCTTGATTTTGTTCCAGTTTAGTTATATGAATGCGATTATCTTTTTCCGCATAAGTTTCCGCAATGGCGACAGAGGTATCTTGGGAAGCATCATCTACAATTAATAATTCCCAATTAGAATAAGTTTGATTTTGGATACTGGAAATAGTTTCGGAAATAAATTTTTCAGCATTATACAGCGGAGTGATAATGGAAACGAGCGGTATGCCTTGAACTTTAATATGCTTTTTCTTCTCCTCGTAATGCATTATAAATTGTCTGAAACACTATTTTAAAATCTAAGAATAAAGACCAGTTTTCTAAATAAAAGATATCGTACTTCACACGATTAATGATATCACTTTCATTTTCTACTTCGCCTCGAAATCCACTTACCTGTGCTAATCCGGTAATTCCGGGTTTAATAAAATGACGAACCATAAATTTATCAATTCGTTCTGCATACATATGTGTATGACTTACCATATGTGGTCTAGGACCAACTACCGACATCTCACCTTTTAAAACATTTATAAATTGTGGTAGCTCGTCCATACTGGTTTTACGTATCACTCGCCCTACCCGAGTTATTCTTTCATCACCTTTGGTTGCCTGATACAAGTGAGCATCCGGATTCGGAGTCATAGATCTAAATTTATAGCAGAAAAACTCTTTATAATCGAGTCCGTTTCGCTTTTGTTTAAAAAAGACCGGGCCTTTTGATTCAAGTTTTATTAGGAGTCCGAGTATTGGTGTCAACCACGAGAGCACCCCAACAATTATGGTAATGGAAAGAACGATGTCAAAGCTTCTTTTAATGAACTTATTGTAAGGTTCATCCATTGGTATTTTTCGCAGTGCTACAATAGGTAGAACTCCATAGTACGCAAAGTCTAATTTCTTAGTGTAAATCTCCTTATTGTCGGGAAGGAATTTTAATATTTTGAGATTGTTATCCGCAAAATCGATTAGTTTAATAAGGTTATCGTTATCAAGTTCTGCCACTGAAGAGTAAATCTCGTCAATATTATTATTCATGATATAATCGAAGCAGCTTTCAATGTTAACTGAGCTTTCACCGCTAATATTGAATGTTTTCTGCAGTTGATAGCCATATTCGGGGCGATCTGTAAAAAATTTACGCAGTTGATCGGTCTTTTGATTCAATCCGATAATCACTACATTCCTGACATTTCCTCCTAATACTTTTCTGTATTTTTTTAGTAAAAAGAAGATGGTGAATTTAACAAAGCCAATTGCCAACATCACTAGAAGAACATATCTGGTAATTTGTAATGGATCGGTCTTCAATTCGCTATAAAAACCGAAAAATGCAAAGACCATTAAAAAGAAAATAACACTTTGTTTTCCTAGTACTGAAAGGATATTGGTAACATGAGTAAAACGATAAACCTCATAGAAATTCGATTTCAGAGAAAGGATTATCCATCCAAAGCTAATAAAGAAGAAAAAGGTAAGGTGCTGAATTGTATTTCCAAAAAAATAAAATGCCAACCCATTAATTATCACCAAATCGATAGCATACGAAATCGGTCTTAAAAATCCTGAATATCTTCCGCTTTTAAACATCCTTTACTATAACCTGTTGTGTTTCGTAAAATCCTTGTGTTCACTTCTGAACAATTGTTCTTTCGATAGATTTTTAAAATAGTTATATGTTTTCTGCATTCCCTCTTCGCGAGAAACTTTAGGCTCCCAACCCAGAATTTCTCGTGCCCTGGTAATATCCGGTTCTCTCTGCAAAGGATCGTCTTGAGGCAAGGGTTTATATATTATTTTTTGATCGGTTTTTGTGAGTTTTATAATTTCTTTCGCAAAATCTAAAATCGTAATTTCTTCAGGGTTTCCTATGTTAACCGGCATGGTATAATCACTAAGCAGTAATCTATATAATCCTTCCACCTGATCATCAACATAACAAAACGAACGTGTTTGCATCCCATCGCCGAAAACAGTGAGATCTTCACCCCGCAGCGCCTGACCGATAAATGCAGGGATTACTCGTCCGTCATTTAAACGCATTCGCGGACCATAAGTATTAAAAATTCTGGCAATTCTGGTTTCCAGGCCGTGGAAGTTATGATAAGCCATAGTGATCGATTCTTGAAAACGTTTGGCTTCATCATAAACACCTCTGGGCCCGATTGTATTCACATTTCCGTAGTATTCTTCGGTTTGAGGATGTACCAACGGGTCACCATACACTTCCGAAGTAGAGGCAATTAAAATTCGTGCATTCTTCTCCTTTGCCAATCCTAAAAGATTATGAGTTCCTAAAGAGCCCACTTTTAATGTTTGAATAGGAATTTTTAAATAATCGATAGGGCTCGCTGGTGATGCAAAATGCAGAATATAATCTACGTCTCCGGCTACATGTACGAACTTAGTAACATCATGATGATAAAATTCGAATTGCTCCAATTCGAAAAGATGTTCGATGTTCTTCAAATCTCCGGTGATAAGATTATCCATTGCCATCACCCTATAACCTTCCTTGATAAATCGGTCACATAAGTGAGAACCCAGAAATCCTGCTGCTCCCGTAATTAAAATGTTCTTTCTCATACTTCTGTTTCTTTTCTTCCTATAGAGACATATTTAATTCTTTCACTTTTCATGTCGCTGATGTCATAAAGGTTTCGGCCGTCAAAAACAACGGGGTGTTTCATAAGTTGTTTAAACTTTTGATAATTTAAAGTTCTGAAAATGCTCCATTCGGTACATATTAGCAATGCATCAGCCCCTTCCAGAGTATTATACATAGATGTTGCATAAGTTAATTTGTTACCAAACCTCTTTTCAATATTTGGCATGGCTTCGGGATCAAAAACGGTAAGATTAGCTCCCATATTTAAAAGATGTTCCATCATATAAATAGAGGGTGCTTCACGTATATCATCAGTTTCAGGCTTAAATGCAAGTCCCCAAACCGCAATATTCTTTCCGGATAAATCGCCATTGAAATGACTTTCTATCTTCGGAAGTAAAATTGTCTTCTGTTTATCATTCACCTCAATAACTGAATTGAGGATTTTAAAATCGTAATTTTCATCCTTACCCGACTTATACAAGGCCTTTACATCTTTCGGAAAACATGAACCTCCATAGCCAATCCCGGGAAATAAGAAACGTTTTCCTATTCTTGAATCTGAACCCATTCCAACTCTAACCATATCCACGTCTGCACCCACTTTTTCACAGTAGTTTGCGATCTCGTTCATAAAAGTGATCTTCGTCGCCAGAAAAGAATTCGCAGCATATTTGGTAAGTTCTGCCGATTTCTCATCCATAATAATTATTGGATTACCTGAGCGTACAAAAGGGCTGTATAATTTTTTCATCAAAGCGGTAGCTCTATCACTACTTGAGCCTACAACAATGCGTTCGGGTTTTAAAAAATCATCTACTGCAAAACCCTCGCGTAAAAATTCGGGATTTGAAACTACGTCGAAGTCGGCAGTTGCGTTCTTTGCGATCGTTTTTTGCACTTTTTCTGCCGTGCCCACAGGAACTGTACTCTTATCGACAATAACCTTGTATTCTTTGATCTTTTTCCCAATTTCTTCAGAAACACCTAAAACATAAGAAAGGTCTGCCGAGCCATCTTCGTCTTCGGGAGTTGGTAGCGCTAAAAATACTATGTCACCATGTGTTAAACCTTCATCCAAGGAAGTGGTGAAATTAAGCCTGTTGGCTTTAATATTTCTTTCGAATAAGATATCTAAGTGCGGTTCGTATATAGGCACAACACCGTTGCGCATCATTTCAACTTTTTTAGCGTCTATGTCAACACATAGCACATCGTTACCGGTTTCTGCAAGACAGGTTCCTGTAACCAATCCAACATATCCTGTTCCAACTACTGTTATTTTCATCTAATATTTTTTTATTCAACCTGTTAAAATAAACACTCCCCGTGTTATATTTACTTGATTCAAGCGGCAAAAGTACGATTTACATTTATTTTATGCTTCATTTTCAGATTCGATTTCGGGCAGGTATTCTTTAGACAAAAGGATAATCAAAATAAACCCTACATAATAAGCCCCCATCTGTCTATGAAATACATTTTCAACCATACAATAGAAAACTAATGAGAGTAACATGGCGGTAGGGAAAAATCCTTTTCGAACCGATAAAAATAGCACGATTAAAAAAAGCATAAACAACGCCAACCCGATAAACCCCGAACTCAGGTAGAAATCTATAAACTGATTATGAGAATTGTATCTATTGCTCACAAATCGTTCCTTCTTTAAAGGGTCTTCGATAGATGAGCTGTAGCAAATCACTAAATTATCCTTAGTTTCATCATATCCCATTCCAAATACCAGAAACCCTTCTGCTTTCGAAATACTCTCAGCGCACTTCCAAACCACTGAACGTATTTCCCATGTAACAGTATTACTAATGAATCCTGAAATTGAGTTCTGATTTAAGTTTTCTTCGGAAGTGCCGGTTGTATCAAGTTTGAATGTGCTCAGAAAATATATTCCGCTTATCATTAAGATTGAAACGATAACTATGCCCCACTTTTTTGTCTTTCCGAAGAGCAAACGAAGCAACAATAATGCAATTAACAGTAGCAAAGCCATTTTAGAAGCGATCACCAAGATAAAGGCGGCGTTTACCGCAATATTCGCCATATTATAGGGATTATTGGGGTGGTATTTTCCACTTAGCGCATTGCCGGAGATCAAAATACTTAATACCGAAAGTAAACCGAGATACAATCTGTCTATCAGCAAGGCTTCAATTACCAAAGGCGAATTACCAACGACGAAGTCGCCGGAAGTATTCGATAGAATAATAATGTTAATTACTGAAAAAATAATTGCGGCAAGCGCAGAAAACACGATTGCTTTCTTTATTTTTTTAAAATCGGATACTGGAATATACAGAATAACCAAACCAACTGCAATCAGCACTTTTTTGATGATCTTAAAGTCGCTTTCAAACCTATTCAGGAAAAATGCGGAAAGAATCAAATAAGCAAACAGTGCCAACATAATTATTGTAGGACCTTTTTTAAGCTTATTAAAATCCTCTTTTTTTACAATAAAGGGAAAAGCCACTACCAGGATGCCCAATAAAATATTAGGAAGCACGCGAATATAATCATCGAAAGGAATGATAAAATACAGTAATAAAAAAACGTATGGATATATGGCGGCGAGAAGAATTCTCATTTAGTTGTGATAGCTAATAAATTAGTAGTGAAAGGTAAAAAACTAAATGCGAATATCCTTTAGGAAGCCTTAGAATTTTAATGACCGTGAATTGATAACTATTTTGTGTGTTTCCTGAATTTCTCCTGAATCACCAGTGAAATGAATTTGGTGTTCCCCACCAAATATCGTTTCCACATACGTTTTGGCTCCTGAAGAAAACGATAAAACCATTCTAAGCCGGCATTTTGCATCCATTCCGGAGCACGTTTGGTGATTCCGGCTTCGACATCGAAACTTCCACCAACACCCATAATTAGATTTACATCTTTTAAGATCTCCTTATACTTAAATAAAAAGTTTTCTTTGATAGGTGAGGATATAGCCACAAACAGCATTTGAGCCCCACTAGCGGCGATATCTTGAGCGATCTGCTCTTCGTCCTCACGTTTAAAATACCCATTGCGATAACCCGCTAGAATAGACTTACCATATTTTTCGGAATATTGTTCAGCAACCGTCTTCACCACTTCTTCTTTGGCTCCAAAAAGATAAATTTTGTAGTTCTTTTCAGCAGCAAGGGTCACCAAATTCTTCATTAGGTCAATACCTGCAACACGTTCTTTCAAGGGTTTCTTTAGAATCTTAGAAGCCCATACCACTGCTTGACCGTCGGCATTTATGATATCGCTGCCTGATACACTTTCTCTGAGGGCATTGTCTTTTTGCATTTGTACGATCTTCCCTGCGTTGACAACTACATGGTGAATCTGGCTTTTATTCTCAATAGCCTCTTGAACCAAAGCCAATGTTTCATCCATAGAAAGATTATGGATAATGGTATTAAGAATGTGAATGTTTTTTAGAGGTTGCAACCTTTGTGAATTTTAATGGGCAAAGGTAATTAATTTAGATGTAGACATATCAATTTTATTCTATTTGTAAAATTCTCTCTCTTACCATCAATAAAAATATAGTGATCGTAGAATAAACAAAAAAGTTACCTGCAAGAAAAATTATAATTATAAACAGTAGTGCGAAAACCCAGAGCATTTTAGACATTCTAAAAGTGACGTAAGTTTTTATAAATGACATCAGGTATACAAGTCCCCCAATACCCCCCCAAAAGAAAAATAAGTCGATAATTTCCATTTGTGAACGCATGTCATAATTACTCACCCCACCAAATAGGTAATTCAAAAAAGTCCAATTTTCCTGAACATATGGTATCGTATTTTCAATTAATAATGTGTCACGATACGAAAGTAACGCAGACAATAAGCCTTCCGATTCTCGGACCTTGTTAAAAAGTCCGTATTCAAAAAAGAAAAAATAGGTCGCTACAAGACTCATTAATAACGTTATGGCTATTAGAAGATTTTTAAATCTGAATTGTAACAGAGACAGCAAGTAAATTAAAACTACTATCTGACCTAAATAAATAGCCTTCGTGCCAATTAAAAAACAGCTTATAAATATAAAAGCGAACTTCCAGTTTCTCCAGACCGAGGCTTTCGCTCCAATCACGAAATAAAACAGGGTAAGCAGATACGCATAGGAAGCAACACCCGGTGAAAGAAAAAGCCCACTATACCCAAATCTCTCCCCTCTATAAGATTCGAAAATGCTTATATCTCCAAGATATCCAAGAATTATAAGCCCACTATTGACGATCATACCCCATTCAAATATTTTGAAGATCAATTTTTGATCCTTTTCTGAAGGTTTCACTATTGTAAAGAGCAAGAAAAAGAGCAATGGCGACATAAATTTTATAAATATGACTATGCTGTTTGTAGAAAAAGAGTTTTCAAGAACTAACTGCCCAATTACATAAATTATGGGCAATGCAAACACTACCCATGCTTGTTTTAATTTCTGAAATCTTCCTAATAATAAGATGCCAATGATAAGCAACAATACTCCCTTTACATAAAGTTGCAGTGAGGTTCCCCCCCAATTAAAATAGGCTTGTTTACCAACGAATTCCAAAAAAAAGAACAACACAAAAATTACGATAAGCCCATATTTGGCCGTCTGCTCGTATATGTGATCTATTAATTGTTTCATCGCTTTGAAATTATTTTCTTTAAATATGCCGATTCACTATTCTAGCGGCGTGCACTCTGTCAAATTCCTTGATAGTTTCCGAGTTCACATTCATCTCACGCACCAATGATCTGTCTTTGTACAGTCTTAACAGTTGAATTGAGAGCGATTCAGGATCTTCAGCTTTAAAATATAGTTTTATGTCGTAGGGATCCAGAATGTTTTTGTTTTCAATAATATCGCTGGATATAATCGCCATTTTTGCCGCGATAGCCTCCTTTAAAACGATTGGTGAATTTTCGAAATAGGAGGGGAATATAAAAACCGAACATTTTTTGAAATAATCAAATTTCTCGGCACCCATTTGCGGTCCGTGGAAGATAAAATTTTGCAGTTTTTCTTTGGAAAGTTTTCTGAGGACGGCAGCTTTAAAATCTTCATTCTCAAATTCGCCAAGGACGTGGATCTTTAAGTCTCTCACCTCATCTGCAATGAGACTCACAGCTTCTACCAGTGTGAAAAAGCCTTTTTTTTCTGAAAGCCGACCCACATATAGAAATTCATGCGATTTCTCTTCAATTGTGTTTTCGAATTCTCGATAATCTACGAAGTTTTCGAGAACGATCAGTTTTTTAGGATTGATATACTGTGCGTAAAATTGCTTGTGGAATCTTTCAGAAAGGACAAAGATCACATCTCCTAATGACAAAATTTTAGTAAAGATTTTCAGTTTAAAACCCTCTAAAAAATAATCTCCCTCGGTTTTTGCATGGAGATGAATCACCAATTTTTTAGTAGTAATTTTCAGAATAAAAATGAAAATCATCTCACGGATAAAGGAAATATTAGGGACGACAAAAACATTGCTAACGTCAATACGATTCTTAAAAACAAAACCTAGAAGCTGAAAAATGTTTTTGATAAAATGTAATAATTCTGTAAAACCTTTACGTTTATACAGATCTGCATTGTCCTGGTTTTTTGAGGTATTGAGATTAATGATCTTATAATTCTTCCCATTTTCCGCAAGGATTTCCTGAACCCGAAGATTAGCGAGTGCCACTCCACCAACCGGAGGAGGTAACGGACCGATAAACGCTACTGTTTTTGCCATACATTATTCCTTGAATTCTTTGTGAGATAAATAAACGCATAAACAATGAAAAAGATATCTCCTGCTAGAGGTCTTGTCGCCAAACCATTGCTTACAGAAGACGTAATGAAATATCCTAAAATCATTGCGATGCTAAACACGGATATCTTTTTTGAAATGGTAAGAATTGAGCTGATTAAAATTATATACATCAGAACATACGGTATTCCATTTTCGACAGTGTATGTTATAAAATCATTATGAGAACTTTTCTTTTGCCACCACCATTCAGAGGTTTTTATAAGGTCGGATCCTTTTCCTCGTCCTAATAGGTAATCTGTGA
>CBDUGY010000063.1:0-16426 GCA_965367015.1 uncultured Ulvibacter sp. | reverse complement strand
AAGCCAGCGAGTTTTTAAGACAAGAACTGAAATCTCAGAATATCGCGAACTACTCCCCTCGAGAATGGCGTGATGAAAATATCAAAGTGCTAATTGAGCAACATCAATTTTACAGCGAGTACGCTTTAAAAAATTGGCAAAAACAGAAAGAAGAGAATCTGGCCAAATTAATAAAAGATAAAAAGAAAGATAAAAAGCGTCGTAAGAAAGAAGACATGAAGGCGCAACTGAAAATGAAATATAAGGATGCAAGTCCGGACCGTGGAATTCAGACTTTTTATCGTACGGCCTTAAGAAATCACATAAAACTTAGTGACATTGCTGATACAAAAGCAAACATTCTATTATCGGTAAATGCAATTATTATTTCGGTAATCATTGGTAATTTATTCTCTAAATTCGACACTAACGCATACTTGATCTGGCCTACTGCAGTATTTGTAATTTCTAGTGCAACTACGATGGTGTTAGCAGTAATAGCTACTCGCCCGAATGTAACGCGTGGCGAGTTTACAAAGGAAGATGTGGAAAATAAAAGTGTGAACTTGACTTTCTTCGGAAATTTCCATAAAATGGAACTTTCACAATATCAATGGGCTATTAAGGAATTATTAAAAGATAGAGACTATATCTATTCTTCACTTACTAAAGATTTATACTTTCTCGGACAAGTTTTAGATAGAAAATATCGTATTCTCCGGATGACCTATACCATATTCGTCCTTGGAACGATTATTTCTATTATAGCCTTCGGAATATCTTTCGCCATGGCAGATCTTTCCGTTGAAGAAGTAACGAAAACTATAGTAGCTCCGGGTTAATTTTCTATTTGGGTAATGAGATCTTCATAGGTGTAGTACTCCTTGGATGAATTTTCATCGCTATTTTTGGAGTATAGCACGCTTACGCGTATAGCTTTTAAACCCGTCACGCCTTGCAGGTCTTCCAGCTTGAGTAATTCTACATCCGTATCCAGTTGTTTTTTCTCCTGAAGAAAGGAAATATATCTTAAATATTCCTTTTCATCCTCTTTTTGTGAATACACGATCGTAATTTTACCGGGTTGTGTTATGCGTTCTTCAGTACCTTTTACATTAGCCTTATCTACGCGTTTTTTAACCACTTCATATCGTGCATTATAAGTTCCATCTACATCAAACCTCTTCTCATCCATACGAAATCGCAGGGATAACGGACTGTTAAACGATAATATCATAGAAGCAACGGTCAGGGGAATCGGAAGGCGTTCTTTCAATTTGTAAAAATCGTTCTCCATTTCACACATAACCTGTAACTGCCATAACCTTAAATTGTATAAATACACCTTGTGGAAGCTATCATCCTTTGTAATCGCTTCACCAATGTAAAGATTATGCTCTACACCATCAGTTTTAAAACGTTCAAAATAATGAGGATACATACGTTGTGCCTCGATTTGTTTTCTGTCAATAATCGCCGCCATGCGTTTGTTGATCAGCATAACCGATTCATCGTAATCCTTTCTGTGATTGTAAATTAAACCGGATGTTTGATCAATAGTAGCGTTATATTCTTCAATTAGTTCTTTAAGAGCAGTGCTTTTCTTACTCAGATGCGAGAATAAGGGAATTATTTCCTTTTTAAGAAAACTCAACACCTGTCTTTCGCTGTTAACTTCCAATCCTTCTTTTAAATTATTGACGTAGTCATTAATTCTGAAGTCGAATTGTTCATAAATTGGTAATTCTTCAATTTGATAAACCCTTCGTATCATTTTTTGGATAGAATCCAGCTGAAGTAGTAAATCCAGTTTAGTAGCTTCATTTCTTGCTTCCGAAGAACCTTTTATATCGATCTGCCCATAGAGGGGATAGACATTCTGAAAAACTATCTCTCTAAAATAAGAGGGATTTCCAGTGCTTCGATTCGCCATATATCTTTTAGCTTCCTTATGAAACTTCCAATGCACACTTTTATGAATTGATGTGCACTCTTCCTGGATGATCAATTCCAGTTCGTTTTCAAATTGCTCCTTTGCTCGTACAATAGAATCTATTAAAAATGGCATAACGTCTTTCAACTTATTAGCGTTTACCGTATTCAATTCATTGATGTTAGGTGACACTAATTCTAATACGCCCAAAACTTCATCATTCTTAACGATAGACGCCAGAATTACACTTTTAACGCCTTGGTCGAGCAACTTTTTATACAGTATATTCTTGGGATATAACTTGTGATATTTTTCAGTATTAGTAACTATATAGACACCCTTCTTCTTGAATAAGGTGTAGTAAGAACTATCGCACAGCGCCTCACTGGATTGCTGACTCGTTTCGTCGTTGAGAATATAACTCTTGAAGTCCTTGTGAATTATTCGTTCAAATGTATCGTCTTCGTCATTGAAAGTTGAGAATCCAACTTTAATTGTGTTTATATTGAAAATAGAGCGAAAAATACCTTCAAATTCATTGCTTTCACTGTCTTCAATGGCAACATTGCGAAGTAAGTTCGTCTTAAAATCCGAAATGGAAGCATCTAATGTTGCATCAAATAAATTGGTGATTATAAAACCATTAAATTTCCAGCTGTTTGGAGGGAATTTTTCCTTCCATACGGCAATATCATCGAAGCTTTCAAGTAATTCATCAAGATCGTCTTGAGTAATTTCTTTTGCGGCATCTGTTTTTTCTATAGAAACGAAATCGGCGTTAAACATCACCTTATAGCTCTTCTCAATCCCCCATTTATCGGGAATTCGATAATAGAAAGGTCTTTTAAAGTCAACCTTGAACCCATAGTACATGTTTAGAATAATGCTGCAACCAAGTATATAATAATTTTCTTCATCGAAATTTAATAGCTTCAATTCGAAATCCTTCCCGGCCGCATTCATGATATCATCATAGCGTTTTGAAGACTTAAAAGTGAGTTCATTAAATGGAGTTGTGGCTGCCTTTATTTCGTTGGTAGTGAGTAGTGAAGAAAATACATCTTCAAGTACTATATCTATCTGATTCTTATACTTGGAAAGCTGTGCTTCTGTTTTAATACCTTTAGCCAGAATGGGGTGCTTTTTTTCTAAGGCGAGTATTGATTCGGCGCGCTGGCGTTGCAGATCATTACCGTTTTCCAATTGAAATCGATAATGATCAAATAGTTTCGTAAAACTAATATTCGTTATTAATGGGAATTCTCCCGCCTTTGCTGTCATTTTAGTATAAAATATCTTATAAAATTAATCAATTCTGTGCGATCTTAGTGAATCAGAACAAGAATTAACAAATATTTGATTGTTAGATTTTTTTTTCAGTAAATAATAAATCTATTTTTGCCATTGATAAAATATAATATATGAGACGTTTATTTGCCCTATTAATTACAATTACACTTTTTTCTTGCAATCAAGATTCAAATTCATATAAACTTACCGGAACCGCGGAAGGTTTTAAAGATGGAACAACAATTACTGTACACACCATCGAAGCGAAACAACCAAAAGTGATTGATACTTTAACAATTACTAATGGTAAATTTGAAGCAACCTACCCTAAATCTGAAGATATCCCGGTAAACTTTTTACGAATTGATGAATTAAATGCTACAGTATTATTTTTTCCTGAAAACGAAGATCTCAAAGTAACTCTATACAAAGATAGCGTGCAATCTTCATTCGTTTCAGGTGGAAATCAGAATGAAATTTATAGAAATTTTTCAAAAAAACTAAGAGACTTTAATAAGCAAAAACAAAGTAATATAGAGCGCTTTAAACAAGCTCAGACAGAACAGGACAACGCAATGGTTCAACAAATTCAGCAAGAAAATTTGCAACTAATGAATCAGGAAACTGCATATAGAAAAGCTTTTATTAAGGAAAATAACAATTCCGTTTTTGCTGTAATGCTGCTTTCCGAAATGTTTTCAAGAAAGACTTTAACTGCTGCAGAAGCTAAGGCAGCCCTCGATAATTTAACACCCAAAATGGCCGCAATGCCAATCACCGAAGAAATTAGAACAGCAGTAGAGAATATGTCGAAGTCTGATATAGGCGGAATGGCTCCCGATTTTTCTGCGCCAACTCCAACTGGCGAACAATTATCCTTGAAGGATGCATTAGGAAAATACACTATAATCGATTTCTGGGCCTCATGGTGCAAGCCTTGCAGACGCGAAAACCCAAATGTTGTGAGTGTTTACAACAAATACCACGACAAAGGTTTAAATATAATTAGCGTATCCCTCGATCGTCAAGGACAGAAAGCTCAATGGGTAAAAGCTATTGAAGACGACAAAATGGATTGGTATCATGTTTCCAACCTTCAGTTCTGGCAGGATCCAATAGCCCGTATGTATAATGTTCGGTCAATTCCGGCAACCTTTTTACTTGATGAAGACGGAAGAATTATAGATAAAAACCTGCGTGGTGCAGCTTTACATACGAAAATAGCTTCTTTATTGGATTAGCTTTAGTTTAAAATAAAACTAACGTTCACAACCACCCTAATTTCCATTTCGCCGGGCGCAAGGGTTTGTTGCCCTCCGGAAGCATCACTTTCTAAAGCCATAGCTCTATACATTGGTTGAGGCGTATTGCTAACTCGAAATTCACTGATAGCGATAGCCTTGCCTATAGATTGACCTAAAGCAGCTGCGTATTCTTTAGCTTTCATTTGCGCATTTGCGACGGCTTTTTTACGGGCTGTGGTTTCTAAATTTTCCTTGTTGGAAGAAGAAAAGTTTACTCCATCAATTCTGTTTATCCCGCTTTCTAACAGTCCATTCATAAGATCTTCATACTTCGAAAGCTGCCTCACTTTTATTGAAATTGATTGGTTAGCCGAATAATTATAAGTTTTAGTATTATAATCATAGTTCTTGCTAAGGCGGATGTATTCGGTCTGAATATCCTTATCGGCAATTCCCATACTCTTAGCAAATTTTAGAACATCATTGACTGTTCTATCATTTTGTTGTTTGATTATTGATGCGCTTTTCCCGGTATTTTCAACGCGAACATTTACTGTAACTTCATCAGGCACTACCATAACTATGCCTTCCCCGGTTACATCTACGGTTGGTTGCTGTTGATTTTGAGCGCTCATAATTGTAGTTGTTAATGTTAGAATTAATAGAATACTTAACTTTTTCATAGTTTTTTTATTTTAAATTTTTCCCAGTTTGTGAAGAACGAAAAGTAAAATTATTGGTGCAGCCAATAAGGCTACAATCCAAAGACTGCTTTCTAATAGATAAGGTGCAAAGGCTATTGTTAACACGTAACCTGCAATCGCACCTCCAAAATGCGCATCGTGGCCTATATTCCCTTTTCTGGTTCTCATACCGTAGATAGAATACAATAAGTATACCAGACCGAATAACCATGCAGGAATTGCAATAGGAATGAAAAACAAATAGAGTCCCATATCCGGATAGAATAATATTGCGGCGTATAGTATCCCCGTAACTGCTCCACTAGCTCCCACGGCGCTATAGTGATATTCGTCTTTATGGAAGTAATAAGACAATAAACTCCCTACCAACAAACTCGCTAAGTAGATTATTACAAATTTGATGACACCAACTGAAGCAATAACTACCCCTGAAAAAAAATACAGCGTAAGCATGTTAAAGAGAAGGTGGTTGAAATCTGCGTGCAAAAATCCTGAAGTGAACATACGAATTTGCTCTCCTCTTCTTATTCCGGCGATATTAAATTTGTATTTTTCAAAAAAAGTGAAATCATTAAATCCTTTAATAGAAATTAGCACATTGGCTAATATGATAATGATGGTGGCGATATCAATGTTTGGCATTTAGTAATGTATTGTTTTGTCCTGTTATTTTTGAATGTTCAAATCTTATTTATCACCATGGAATATTTGATGATAATATTTTTTTCTGAATACTGAACATAGCATACGGTCTACTTATCAAAAATAGTTAGTTTTGCGGTAAATTTAACTATGCAACGGTTAGTTTATATTTTCGTTTATCCTATCCTCTGGATTATTTCTCATTTTCCGATGTGGTTACTCTATTTTACTTCCGATTGTTTGTTTGTTCTCATCTATCATGTTGTAAGATATCGAAGACGTACAGTAATAGAAAACTTAACTCTGGTTTTTCCTGAAAAATCGGATAAAGAAATCAAACAAATTTCCAGAAAATTCTATCATCATCTTTGCGATATGGTGCTGGAAACTATAAAATCTATTTCCATTTCGGAAGAGGAACTTCGGAAACGTTTCGTACCTACCAATATTGAGGTTGTTCACGCAATTGAACGCCAGGAAAAGGATGTAGCATTAATGCTCGGACACTACGGTAGCTGGGAATGGATATTTGTACTTCAGAGATATGTTGATTACAAAGGATATGCTATTTATAAGCGTTTAGCGAATAAATATTTCGATGCCATGGTTAAAAAAATTCGAGCTAAGTACAATACCGAACTTATTACCACAAAAGAAGCAGTCTCAAAAATTAGCCAGGCAAAAAGAAGTGGTGAATTGACTTTAAGTGGGTTTGTTAGTGATCAAAACCCAAAACATCATAAGGCGTTGCATTGGAAGGAATTCATGGGAATTAAAGTTCCTATACATACGGGAGCCGAAATTATGGCTAAAAAGTATAATATGGCCGTTATATTTGTTGCGGTAAAAAAAGTGAAGCGAGGGTTTTACGAAGCAACCTTTGATGTAATCACTGAAAACCCCAAAGAGTTTGAAAATTATCAAATTACAGATAAATTCCTCAAACTAGTGGAAGCCCAGATCAATGAAGCTCCAGAATACTACTTATGGACACACAAACGATGGAAACACAGGGATAATGTTCCGGAGAAATTTAGATAACCTATAAATCAAACCAACCATCAGATACATCGGTTGATGATTTGTATGTACCGGGTTTATAAGTAAACTTACCATCTATCAACTTATAGTCTGTCTGCCATTCTGCATAATTTTCGGAAAGCGCGATCAAAGAATCACAGATATATTTTATTTCAGCATTGGTTGTTGTGGGATGAATCGAAATTCTAACCCATCCTGGTTTAACCTGTCCAGCACCATTCATTATTTTTTGAACAATCGCATTCGACTTAGATTGATCCATTCCGAGTAAATAATGGCCGTAAGTTCCTGCACAACTGCAACCACCTCTTGACTGTATTCCGAATCGATCATTTAGTAATCTTACTGCAATGTCATGATGTAATGTCCCAACAGTAAAAGATATCACACCAAGTCGATCCTGATGTTGTCCTGCTAAAATGGAAACTTCAGGACATTCTTTCATCCTGGAAAAGAAATATGTTAGAATTTCTTTTTCTCTTTTGAGAATAGCTTCGACGCCCATTTTCTCTTTTAACTTGATCGCGAGTGAAGTACGAATTACCTGTAAAAAACCGGGTGTTCCACCGTCCTCGCGCTCCTCAATATTATCAACAAATTTATGTCCGCCCCATGGATTTGTCCAATCTACCGTGCCGCCTCCGGGGCAATCGGGAATTGAATTGTGATATAATTTTTTATTGAATACCAAAACACCGCTTGTTCCCGGACCACCAAGAAATTTATGCGGAGAGAAGAAAATAGCGTCTAAATAGGCCTCTTTATCTTCAGGATGCATATCAATTTTAATATACGGCGCAGAGCAAGCAAAATCTACAAAACACAAACCGTTATTCTGATGCATCAGTTTAGCAACTTCATAGTAAGGAGTTTTGATTCCTGTAACATTAGAACAGCTGGTAATTGAGGCAATTTTAATGGGCCAATCCTCGTATTCCTTTAAAAGCTCCTGTAAGTTTTCTAAGCAGAACAATCCCTCATCATTACACGGAATAACAACAACTTTGGCGATAGTTTCAAGCCATGAAGTCTGATTGCTATGGTGTTCCATGTGTGAAACAAAAACTACAGGAATTCTCTCTTTAGGAAGTGACAAGTTCTCTCTAACTTGCTCAGGGATTTTTAAACCAAGAATACGCTGAAATTTGTTCACCACTCCGGTCATTCCACTCCCGCTGGTAATTAATACATCGTCTGTAGTAGCATTCACATGCTTTTTTATAATTTCCCTCGCCTTATGGTAGGCATGTGTCATGGCGGTTCCGGTGACAGTAGCCTCCGTATGTGTATTTGCCACGAATGGGCCAAATTGATTCAGCATTTTGTCCTCAATAGGTCGGTAGAGTCGACCACTTGCAGTCCAATCGGTATACGTTATTTTAAGAGTTCCAAAAGGCGATTCGAAAGTTTGCTCGATTCCTAATATATTCTTCCGGAAGGACTCAAAATACGCTTCAAGATCAGTTTTACGTATTTCTGATATTGTAGACATTTGATTTATTGTTCATTATAAAGATAAAGATTCCCTAAAGATTGGCAATCTCTTTTATTTCTTTCATTATATTCTTCGCAAGTGCATCTGCTTTATCTTGCGACTTCGCCTCTGTATAAATTCGTATAATTGGTTCGGTATTCGACTTTCGAAGATGAACCCAGTTTTCAGCAAAATCGATTTTTACACCATCAATTGTCGAAATATCTTCGGAAGAATATCTCTCTTCCATCGCCTTCAAAATAGCATCCACATTTAACTGAGGCGTCAATTCAATCTTCTTTTTACTCATATAGTAAGCAGGATACTCCTCTCTAAGCTGACTAACAGAAATATTGATTTCAGCAAGATAACTTAAAAATAATGCAATCCCTACCAAACTATCTCTACCATAATGAAGTTCAGGATAAATTATCCCCCCATTACCTTCCCCACCTATAACGGCATTGGTTTCTTTCATTTTTTCAACAACATTCACCTCACCTACTGCACTCGCTGAATACGTCCCCCCTAACTTGTTGGTTATATCCCTCAAGGCTCTGGATGATGACATATTTGATACCGTGTTCCCCGGTTTGTTCTGTAAAACATAATCTGCAACCGCCACTAATGTGTATTCTTCACCAAACATCTCACCTTTTTCATCTACGAATGCGAGTCTGTCCACATCGGGGTCGACCACAAGACCGAAGTCGGCTTTTTCTTTAACCACTAATTCCATAAGATCCCCAAGGTGTTCCTTTAAGGGCTCAGGATTGTGTGGAAAATGTCCGTTTGGTTCACAATATAGTTTTATAGGATGAACGCCGAGGGCTTCTAAAAGCAGTGGCACAGCGATGCCTCCTGTTGAATTCACAGCATCGACCACAACTTTAAATTTTGCTTTTTTGATCGCCTCAACATTTACCAAAGGTAAATTTAGTATTTCCTCAATATGAAGGTCGATATAGGCGTCATTTATATTAATTTCTCCAAGATTATCTACCTCTGCGAAATTAATAGATTCGCCTTCTGCTATGTCTAATATTTCCTGCCCTGCGGAAGAATTTAAAAATTCTCCTTTGTTATTTAGTAACTTTAGTGCATTCCATTGTTTTGGGTTATGGCTGGCAGTTAGAATGATTCCGCCATCGGCATGCTCCAAAGCAACGGCAACTTCAACGGTGGGTGTCGTCGACAAGCCAAGGTCAATTACGTGAATCCCCATTCCAACCAGGGTATTCATCACTAGTTGCTGCATCATATGTCCTGATATACGCGCATCCCTACCAACTACCACTCTGTATTCCTCTTTATTTCGCTGTAATTTTATCCAGGTTCCATAAGCTGCAGCATATTTCACGGCATCTATGGGAGTTAAATTTTCACCGGCTTTCCCTCCAATAGTACCACGAATTCCTGAAATAGATTTTATCAATGTCATTTGTTGAAATTTTACGCAAAGATACTTTTTTAAACGTATAATTCTTTGTTACCTTTTTGTAAATTGTCCCAATGAATTTTCTCGCACATATTTATCTTTCAGGTGAAAATGAAGGTATAACAATTGGTAATTTTATTGCTGATGGAATAAAAGGGAGAAAATATTTGAAGTATCCGGCGGAAATTCAAAAGGGCATATTGCTGCATAGAGGAATTGATAGTTTTACCGATCAACACCCAACGGTAAAGTTAAGTACTGCGAGACTTCACAAAAACTATAGTCATTATAGCGGTGTAATTGTAGATATCCTATACGACCACTATTTGGCGAAGAATTGGAGTGATTATCACGAAATGCCGTTAGATCAATACGTGGAAGCTTTTTATGAATTGCTTCGAAATAACTTTGAAATGCTACCAACCCGCATCAAAAGAATGATGCCTTATATGATAGCCGATAACTGGTTATTAAGCTATGCCACAATCCCGGGTATCAGTAAAATTTTAGCACAAATGAATGTAAGAACTAAAGGGGTTTCGAGAATGAATTTTGCAGTGATAGAACTGGAAGAGTACTATGAAGACTTTGAAAGTGAATTCACTTCTTTTTTTGCAGAATTAATCACTTTTTCCCGAGAAAAACTTAAAGAATTATGAGGTCAGTCTGTATTATTTTAGTGTTACTCTTCTTACAAGCTTGTAAAGATGCACCAAACCTTGCTTCAGAAGAAATTAAAGACCCACAAATTGGTCTCATTAGTGAAAAAGCAATGGTAGTCTCTGCCCGTGAGGAAGCTTCACAAATTGGCGTTGAGATTATGCAGAAAGGGGGAAACGCCTATGACGCAATGATCGCTGTTGAGATGGCGTTAGCGGTAACTTATCCGTACGCTGGAAATCTGGGTGGTGGCGGTTTTATGGTTTATCGTACGCAATACGGTGAAATTGGTGCAATTGACTATCGTGAAAAAGCACCTATCTCAGCAAGTAGAGAGATGTATCTAGATGAAAATGGTACCTATCTTCAGGAAAAAAGCAAAATAGGAGGATTAGCGGTAGGTGTTCCGGGAACGATCGCCGGTATCTTTGCAGTTCATGAAAAGTTAGGGTCGCTACCTATGGAGGAAATTCTTCAGCCGGTAATTGACCTTGCATCAAAAGGATTTGTGGTAACTAAAGATCAGGCCGAGCGTTTGGCACATTATGCAGAAATATTTAAATCTGTAAATGGAGAAGAATCAATTTTTACCAAAGTATACCAAGAAGGTGATACCCTTAAAAATATGGCACTAGCTAATACTCTTGGCAGGATTTCTGCGGAAGGTCGAGCAGACTTCTATAAAGGAGAAACTGCGAAAAAACTAGTAGAATTTCTTCAATCTAAAGGGAGTATCATTACTCTGAAAGATCTCGGTGCCTACGATGCCGAGCTTCGTGATCCCATTGTATTCGATTATAAAGATCTCACAGTAATCTCGATGTCACCTCCTTCCAGTGGAGGCATTAGCTTAGCTCAAATTCTTAAGATGCTGGAACCTTATAACATTTCTAAATACGGGCATAATACTGTGAAGTATATTCAGATAGTCGCTGAAGCGGAACGCCGTGCATATGCAGACAGGAGCTATTTTCTGGGAGATCCAGATTTTGTTAAAATTCCTGTTGATTCGCTTTTGGCTGATAATTATTTAAAGAAGCGTATGAGTTCTTTTTCTTTTGAGACGGCAACTCCCTCAAACACTATAAATCACGGTACCATTTCCGGCTATGAAAGCCCTGAAACAACTCACTACTCTATAGTCGATCAATTCGGTAATGCAGCGTCTATAACCACTACTTTAAATTCCGGTTATGGTTCTAAACTTTATGCAAAAGAGCTAGGGTTTTTCATGAATAACGAAATGGATGACTTTAGCTCAAAACCCGGGGAACCAAATATATACGGACTTGTGGGTGGGGAGGCTAATGCAATTGAGCCACAAAAACGTATGCTGAGCTCTATGACACCAACCATAGTAGAAAAAGATGGCAAATTATGGATGGTCGTTGGTACTCCCGGAGGAGCGACTATAATAACATCGGTTGCACAAACAATACTAAATGTTTACGAATTTAAAATGAGCATGCAGGACGCTGTGAATGTTCCCAGATTTCATCATCAATGGCTCCCGGATGCAATCCGCTACGAATTGGGTATGTTCCCTCCCGAACTTATCAACGAATTAGAAGAAAAAGGATACCCCCATAATACCGAAACAGACCCAATAATTGGTAAAGTCGACGCTATTTTGGTGCTTCCTGATGGAAAATTGGAGGGTGGAGCCGATAAAAGAGGTGATGATAAGGCCGCCGGATTCTAAATTTACTCTCAATTGAGTCGTTTATCGGAATTGATGCACAATACAACGAATTGTAGGTAAATTACTACATTTTGTAGGAAAAATAATTAAATTTGAAATATACAAGTAAAGAATTAACAGCTTAAAAGTGAAACAATTGGGGAAAATTACGTTAAATAAATAAGCATCAGAACTTTATAATCTCACGTTACAGCAACAAAAAAGTATTTATTTTACAATGCTTCAGCTATTTTAGGAATAACATAGCCTATCTCCATTTTTGCTTTTTTCTAAATAATGCTCATGAGAAAAAAATCTTTTTTTAAGGATTTATTTTCCGTTATACCCTTGGTGTTTAGCGGTCTTTTGGCTATTGGGCTAGCATTTATTCTGTGGCAAAAATTGGACACCACCCCGGATTTTTCTTTACAACTCTCCGGCCTTACCTCAGTATTTATAGGAATTAGCGGATTTCTTTCAGCAATTATTATGATTTATCTGGCAGCGGCAGCCATGGGCTTGAAAGGAAGTAGAAATACAGTCATAGATTCTCTAAGTAAGGTCACTCAAAAGATGCATAGTTTTAGAACCATTATAGACCTTCTAATGAAATCTAAAATATGGATGCCGGGACTCAAAGAATATATAGACGACGAATTCGAAGGACTAAATTTCTTTGAAGTTAAAGAATTCTATAAAGGCAAATCAAAGCTTGCAATCGAGTTTCTACAAGAAAGTCATAATTACGGCGATACGGAAAACCTTTACCTGGAGCTTAAATCGCTATTAATGATCTCTCCCCGCGATAAGAATATACCTGAAGAGATAACATTTCCCAGTTATTATGATAAAGATATTGTTGCCAAATGGCTAGAACACAAATGTGGATCTGGTTTATGGTACTATTTCGGATATAAATTTGGAGCATTTAAAGATTCCCTTGATATTGAAGCTGTTTATGAACGTCATCAGGATAAGATAATTACTTTAGCGAATTCGATCGACAGCGAAGTATTTGAAGATTCATCCTTTAACGAGGTATTTCTTTCGCGATTAGGTGAATATATGAGCAAAGAAGTAATGCCGAAGTTGTACCAGTTTCAGAACGGTATGACCAGTAAATTGCCAAAACTGATTCGCTATCTTTATTCAATATTTCTCTTTTTAGTCCTCTTCGGTATCTTATTACCATTACTGTTCTTACTTTTCTCATTACCTGTTACCACTTTGGTAATTAGCTATTCCTTTGTAATTGCTGTTATTTTTTATATTGCTACAACTTTTTATCAATTTCTTTCAGAAGAAATTAATAGCTGATTTTTCCTGAAACACATAAACTTCATCATCACCTCAGGTACTAATTTTCAAATCAATTAAGTACCTTTGCAAACTATGACGAAAAATGAAGAATTTATCGAAGTTCTTGGGGCCAGAGTTCATAATCTCAAGAATATTGATGTAAAAATTCCCAGAGATAAATTAGTTGTAATTACCGGACTTTCCGGTAGTGGAAAATCTTCTTTAGCATTCGATACTATTTATGCTGAAGGGCAACGCCGTTATATCGAAACTTTTTCTGCATATGCTCGTCAATTTTTAGGTAGTCTTGAACGTCCGGATGTAGATAAAATCGACGGGCTTTCTCCTGTCATAGCCATTGAACAAAAAACAACCAGTCGTAGTCCGCGCTCAACGGTTGGCACAATTACAGAGATTTATGACTTCTTGCGATTATTTTATGCAAGAGCCAGTGATGCCTATAGCTATAACACGGGTCAAAAAATGGTTAGTTATAGTGATGATCAGATCAAACATCTAATACTTGATGATTTCGAAGGAAAAAAAGTGAGTGTTTTGGCGCCCGTTGTTCGCTCTCGTAAGGGACACTATCGCGAGTTGTTTGAACAAATTGCAAAACAAGGCTTCCTCAAAGTTAGAGTAGATGGTGAAGTTCTCGATATAGTTAAAGGAATGAAGGTAGACCGGTACAAGACTCACGATATCGAGATTGTAATCGACAGATTGAAGATTTCAAAAGAAGACGAGAATACCAAACGCCTTAGTGAAACTATTGTCACCGCAATGTATCATGGGGACGACGTTTTAATGGTTTTGGATAATGAAACAGATGAGGCTCGGTACTTTAGCCGATCGCTAATGTGCCCAAGTTCGGGTATATCTTACCCAAATCCGGAACCTAATAATTTTTCATTTAATTCGCCTAAAGGGATGTGTCCGCGTTGTAAGGGTTTGGGTAAATTATATGAAGTTAATTTAAAAAAAATCGTACCAGACGAGAGCCTTTCAATAAAACAGGGAGCGCTGGCACCTCATGGTCCACAGAAAAGTAATTGGATCTTTAAGCAGTTAGAGCTTATTGCCGAACGTTATAAATTTAAGCTCAGCGATCCTTTTAAAGGTATTCCTTCTGAAGCCAAGGAAATGATCTTCAATGGTGGAAACGACAAATTCGATATAGAGTCGAAGACCCTGGGTATTACCCGAAGCTACAAAATAGATTTTGAAGGGGTAGCAACTTTCCTTCAAAACACTTTCGAAAGCAACGAATCTAAGTCTTTGCGAAGATGGGCAAAGGAATATATGGACAAAATTTCTTGTCCGGAATGTCAAGGAAGCAGGCTACGAAAAGAATCGCTTTACTTTAAAGTGAACGGAAAGAATATTGCTGAATTGGCACATATGGATGTGCAGGAATTAGCCGAATGGTTTCAAAATTTAGAAAAGAATATTTCAGATACCCAGCTTAAAATTGCAGGTGAAATCATCAAAGAAGTGCGTTCCAGACTTCAGTTTTTAATCGATGTGGGACTCACCTATTTAGCCTTAGATAGAAGTTCCAAATCGCTCTCCGGTGGAGAAGCACAACGTATTCGTTTAGCCACTCAAATTGGTTCACAACTTGTTGGGGTGTTGTATATTTTAGATGAGCCAAGTATCGGGCTGCATCAGCGTGATAATCATAAGTTAATTCAGTCATTAGAATCTCTACGAGATATCGGAAACTCAGTTATTGTCGTTGAACATGATAAGGATATGATTGAACATGCCGATCACGTGATCGATATTGGTCCGGCAGCAGGAAAACATGGAGGTGAGATTGTTTCAGAAGGGAGTCCGAAGGAAATTTTAAAACATCATACCTTAACTGCCGATTATCTAAATGGTACTAAAGAAATCGCTATTCCAAAGAAAAGAAGGGCCGGAAACGGTAAATTCTTAACGCTTACCGGAGCTACAGGCAACAACCTGAAAAACGTTTCTATTAAGCTTCCGTTAGGAAAAATGATTGGGGTTACAGGGGTATCAGGAAGCGGTAAGTCAACACTTATCAATGAAACCCTCTACCCTATTTTGAATGCACATTTCTTTAATGGAGTAAAAAAACCGATGCCATATAAGAAAATTAGTGGTTTAGAGCATCTGGACAAGGTTATAGATATCAATCAGTCGCCAATTGGTAGAACGCCACGTTCTAACCCGGCTACATATACCGGTGTTTTCTCAGAAATAAGAAGTTTATTTGCGAAGGTACCCGAAGCTTTGATTCGTGGTTATAAACCCGGTAGATTTAGTTTTAACGTAACCGGGGGAAGATGTGAAACGTGCAAAGGTGGCGGATTAAGAGTTATCGAGATGAATTTCCTTCCCGACGTTTATGTGGAATGTGAAACCTGCCAAGGCAAACGTTTCAATCGGGAAACATTAGAAATTAGATACAAAGGAAAGTCGATTTATGATGTTTTGGAAATGACGATTGATGAAGCATGTGATTTCTTTGAATTAATTCCGAAGATATTCCGCAAATTAAAAACCATTCGCGACGTAGGATTAGGTTATATTACCTTAGGACAACAATCTACCACCCTCTCTGGAGGTGAGGCTCAACGTATTAAACTAGCGACAGAACTTTCGAAAAGAGATACCGGAAATACAATTTATATACTGGACGAACCAACTACGGGGCTGCATTTTGAAGATATAAGAGTTTTGATGTTGGTTCTGAACAAACTGGCCGACAAGGGAAACACAGTTATAATTATCGAACACAATCTGGATGTAATTAAAACCGTTGATTATATTATCGATATTGGGCCTGAAGGTGGCAAAAAGGGTGGAAAAATAATGGCATTAGGAACACCGGAAGAGATTGTCAAGAACAATAAAGGCTATACAGCAGGTTTTCTTAAAAAAGAATTACATTAGAAGATTGAAGACGGCTTTTTTGAATAACCGTATATGCTCGCATGGGTTCAGGTAGAATGAGTGAGTGGAAAAAGAAAAAAAATGAAAGACCAATCAAGGACAAAGAAATTAACCGG
>CBDUGY010000062.1:0-16480 GCA_965367015.1 uncultured Ulvibacter sp. | reverse complement strand
TAATTATTTTCAGAATCTCCATTGGTGCCTTTTGTAGCCGCTAAGAAAACAGTTGCCTTATCAGATTGATCATTATCATAAGCAGCGAAATAAACTCTAATTCCGGGTGACTCTACCGATTGCTTTGTTGATAAATCCTTTACGTAATCGATAAATTCCTGAAGATCGTCTACTGAAAAAGTAAAATCGCAAGTATCTACAGATCCCTGAGACCTCTCAATCTCTACCGCTCTGGTAGATCTCCAATTACCTTGTAATTCCTTCGCTTCAGTAATACTAATACATTTTGCTGGTCTAGCCATAATTGTCCAAGTTTGATTAATAGTTTTCTAAAGTAAGGAATTAGAATTTCTTAGTTGCCATCGATCTTATATAATCAGGTAAAATCCTTCACTAAAAAAGGGGTTTTACCTATATATTATTCAGGCGCTTAGTTACTAAATTATCAATAAAAATACTTGTAAATTCGGGGTAAAAACCTCTTGTGCAGCAGTTTGTATAAAAATATATTGACATTCTAATTCACTTGAAGTACTCAAGATACCTATAGACGAAAATGAAGCAGATGACAGTACAAACATTTGAACCCTTTACTTAACTCTTGAACTATGAAAAAAAAATCTTACAAAAAAGAGCTTTCTATTAAATCAACTCAAAAGAGGAACGGTGATGACAACAATAAAAAGGATGTCTTAAAAATTCAATCGTGGCTTTCATTATACGCGATTCAAAATCCGAATGCCGGCACAGCGACTGCAATCGATGGTGATTTCGGGCCTGCAACTGAAAAAGCAGTGCGAAACTTTCAAAATGCAACAAATTCCCCAATCTCGGGCATGGTTACTCAAGAACTTTTCGCAAAACTTTGTGAGCCAATGCGAAATGCATTCGATAAACCTCTAACGAGCACAAATATGAGAGATCTTGTAATTGAAGCTGCCGAACGACATCTTCATAATTTTGCATACGAATTGCAAATAAATGGAGCCTCTAATAGCGGACCATGGGTAAGAGCGTATATGGATGGGCACGAAGGTTCGAGTTGGTATTGGTGCATGGGCTTTACACAGGCGATCTTAGATCAAGCGGCAACTGCTTTAGGTAAGAATTTTAAAACCCTACTTCCTCTTACATATAGCTGTGATACCGTTGGAATGTTGGGACTTCAAAAAGAGCTGCTAAGCAGGTATCGAAAGGTTAGAACAAATCCATCAATAATTGAACCAGGTGATATTTTTCTGTTACAGAAATCGACTTTCGACTGGACACATACCGGAATTATAACTAGTGTTAAAGATAATGTTATTGAAACTATAGAAGGTAACACCAACCAAGCCGGGTCTCGAAATGGTATTGCCGTAATGAAACGTACGAGGAACTTTCAGCAATCAAAACTAGACATATTTTCAATTGCACCATTGGTTTAAGGATAAATAACCAACTGAGATTCAGGCAAAAACCTATTGTGAAGTCTAGTCAATATCTTTAAATTAGCTTATCGCAAAATTTTATGAATCAGCAGCAGGCAAGACAATCGACTATCTCAAAAATTATTGACATAATACATCATGGCTTCAAATCGGTCAAGAATTTTGTTAAGTCATCTATAATAAGTCTTTTCGTAATAGTAATAATTTTATTATTGCTTACGCAAATGGATCAGGCATTTACGATGTTGGTAGATCTAATAGAAAGCAATTGGGTCTCTTTATTTCTTTCATTCTTTTTTATCAATTCTCTGGCGATCGCCCTCTCCCACTACCCAATTTATACATATTATGCAGCTGGTTTAAACAACTCCGGGAATTATACCGATTGGAAAGAATTAAACCCAATAAAATTCTGGCCTTTCCGAAAATATCCTATTTATGTTTTTACTACCCGTAATAAGGTAGGCTATACTCCAGATAACTGGGCAAACTATTTAAGATATGCCACCGGGCTGCTTATTCACGGGGTCTGGATCCATTTTATAATAAGCAGTTTTAAGCCGAATTTGATTTTTGAAAACTTTCCTTTCGATACAGTAAAAACTATAATCTATATCTTCTTAATTATTCCCTTTGTGCTTTATATCTATGTGAAGGAAAAGCTGGCAAGGTTTAAGAGGACAACAGAAAAGCAAGGAAATCCTTTGAGTGATGCAAAGAAAAAACAAAATGTTATCAGCTTAAACAAATTATATAAAAGACTGGGGATATATTATTTTACGATTGCGTTAATTACACTGCTTCTTCTTATTATAACCTTACTTATCGGAAACTTTAGCCCGGGAGGATTTCTCTTAATGATTCTCACCAGCTATGCCTTCGTATGGAATTATGTTTTTTTCAGACTATTACGAACTAAATTAACACTGGTAAAAAATAATCTTACAAGCACACTGCTTATACCAATTCAGGTTTTTGTAAATCGTATTAATTTTCTGGAGAAGTCTGAGAATTATATCCTGCTTTTTTACTTCAATTTTCTTATTGCAGCGGTTTTACTGATATATTCCACTTACGCCAGTATTACCGGATTAGAGCTTCTAAATGGCATTCCTATACTCCTGGCTTTTTTTTATTTGTACTACTTTATAATTGCCAGCATTGGAAAATATCTCTTCGTGGTGAGAAAAAAGGGACTAAAAGACTCCAGAAGATATAAAGTGTTTTTGGGAGCCACGGTTGTTTTCACTCTTCTCTTATTAGTCACTAACTGTGGAAATATAGAAGTGACAACACACGACTTAGACCTCGTCGAAAACACAAGATCTGAGATTCCCGAAGCAGTATTTTTAGATAGCTTGAAAGCTAAAACCGACAATACATTGTTCTTTATCGCATCCCATGGGGGCGGTTTAAAAGCAAATGTCTGGACGCTCAACGTTTTGAATAAACTTCAGCAGAAAACCAATGGTAAATTGTTAAATCAAACAATTGCTCTCTCCGGTGCTTCCGGTGGATCGCTTGGCCTAGCGCTTTACACCGGCTTGTATAGAGAAAATGGAATTAACACTGAAAAGATCCAGAAGAAAATAGATAGCTTATCCAAGCAAAATTTTACTTCATTAGATCTTTCACTCACTTTCGGACTTGATACATATAGAAAGCTATGGCCTTTTAGCCAACGTATCGGATTTAAGGACAGGCCTTATTATGCGATGGTGAAATACCAAAATCTGATAGAGAATAATCCGCAGAAAAAACTATCAGAAACATCATTCAGAGACTATTGGAAAGAAGCGTTTATGAAAAGAGGCTATTTTCCTTCGCTCGTTATGAACACTGCCGGAACCAAAGGAAATCGTGGAATACTTTGGTCTGTTAAGCAAGATAATTTTAATGATATCTTTCCGTATGCCGAAAATCTGGCCGATCTGGAAGATGATAAAACCATACCTTTTTATCAAGCTGTTTCAACCACTAACCGCTTTCCGATTTTTAGCCCTGCAGCAAAAATTAAAGGGCATGGGCATTTTATTGATGCCGGTGCAATTGATAATAGCGGATTATTGGGTTGTCTCGATATTCATAATTATTTGCTTCGCGATAAAAGTATTTTAGGACCTAAACAGGTTGCGTACATTGAAATCATAAACAGTAAAACCCTTTATATTAATTACTTGATAGAGAGATTTAAAGATAAAAATAAGCTGGCACACATTCTGAAAAATGAAAACGAAACCGATAATATAATAGTTGACATTAAAACAGGGCTCAACCTAGACAAAATCCCGGGTTATTTAAGTGATTATATAAATAGTTGGGAAGACACACAAAATGGAAGCATACGTTATTTTAAAATATTTATGCCTCATAAAGTTTCTATTAATGATGTGGAAGGTTTCTTCGACGGAAAAATTATAGATCAAACAATAAAAGATAAGCTAAAAGGCTTCCTTGCTATCGAAAACAATATTATTCTAAATCTCACAGAGGATCCTGAAAAGAAATTCTTCGATCCATGGGAGTTTTATGAGCCAACACTATCGCGTCACTTGAGCAGGAGTAGTTTGAATTATATTCAGGCTATTTTGAAGCATCCATTGCTGAGAAAACAGTTTGAAGAGATCGAAACTATCATAAATACTCAAAAAATAGAAAGAAATGAAAATGCTGAAATATCTTTCTAAAATATTTTTGGGTGCCAGATGTGAGCGCTAAGCAAATAAACCAAAACTATTCTTGAAATGTTGGTTGAGGCAATTAACAACGTCTGTTTCAAAGAAAAGATTCTTAAGCCCATTCAAATCTTACTTCGCTTCCGGCTTTTTTTTGAGCCAGAATATTAATTGCGCTCTCTGATAATTGTAGAATTCGAGAATAACCACCCGTCGTTTGCGCATCCCTCATTAATACAATACACTGGCCCGATGGAGTTAATTGAACGGTTCCCGGTTGCACCGGAGCTGTAATTATTTCTTCAGCCGAAAATGACTCCCATCCACTTAGCAGATACGCCATTCTGTTACTTTCAGGATTTACTTTTAATACGCTTGCGAGGATTTTATTTTGATTGTCCTTAATGAGATTTTCAAAATCAGGACCACGCTTAACTAAGATAACTTCGGTAGTAAAATGATTTCTGTCTACTTTAACCGATGCGGTCACCATTGTAACGCCTTTTTTAAATTCGGAAAACATAAGCCTATCCCCTTTTTCCAAAGTATCGGAAGAAGTAATTTGAGGATACTGACTTAAGCTCCCCAGGATTTTTTCTGCTATGAAGCCACCGGCAACCGAGAGATACGCCCGAAGGCCGTATGTTGGCAGTCCAAATTTTAAAATACTATTATCGGGAATATATATTCGGGTATTCAGCGGTATTTCTATATTATTCAAAGTAGGCGAGAAGCCGGCTCCGGTAATAGCAATCTCAGTAGATGCATTGAATTTTAGCACAGGTCCAATATGAGTAATTTCCATAACCGCACTATCCCTGTTATTACCCAACAATCGATTTGCTAATCTTGCCGAATACCCATCCATCACGCCACTCAAAGGGACACCGTATCTTCTATACCCAAAACGTCCTAAATCTTGAATACTAGTGTACATACCGCCAGAAATTACCTCAACCATGATGTACCTCCCTCTCTACTTTATAGGTATTGCCTCTAACCTCATCTCTAATCTTTTTATAGGTTTTTCTCGTAACAGATTTAAATCTCAGAAAATCTCCGGCATGTAACAGGCTCAAGGAGGATCCTTCGGAAGAGAAAAAACGCAACGGACTTTTTCCAATAATATTCCAGCCTCCGGGTGAATCCAGTGTATAGATACCCGATTGGCTACCGCCTATAGCAACCGAACCGCGAGCGATAAAATTTCTTGGTGTGCTTTTTCGGGGTGTGACTAAACGTTCGTCCAAACCCCCTAAATATGGAAAGCCGGGCAAGAACCCTAAAAAATAGACTTTGTAAATAGGATCGGTGTGAATCTTAATTACTTCGGTAGAGGATAGATTATGAAATTTAGCAATATGTTCTATATCCAGTGCATATCTGTCTTCATAGCAAACGGGTATGGTAATTATACTCTTTGTCCTCGGAATTCTGCGCTGATCTACCAAAGGGGTTGCTCTAACCTTTTCTATAAATTCTGAAACAGAAACACCTTCTTTAAGATATACCGCTAATGAGTGAAACGCCGGAACGCTTTCAATAATTTCCTTTTTAAATTTTTCAGAAATAAATTCATCCAGTTGTAACACCTTTTCATTTGTAAGCTTATTTATAGCTTTTGCCCATCTAATTAAGATTGCGTGATCTCCAAACTGGTGATATGAAGGTTCAGTTTTCATTATAAAACCTCTATTGAATTTTCCAATAACTTTGAATGAATAAATCGCAAGATCTCAATGGAATTTTGATGGTCACCATGGATACAATATGTACTGGCGATTATTGTTTTTTCAGATCCATCGATTGTCGTGACTTTATTTAAAGCTATCATGTCGTATAATTGTTGCCAGGCATCTACCGGATTTTGAATTAATGCATCCTTCTCATTTCTGGATAACAAAGAAAAATCATTATTATATCGCCTGTCGATAAAAGCTTCATACACCACAGGCAACAAGTTATCTGCCTTCTTTGCAAGTATCGAATGATGTGGAACATATAATTTAGGGCGTAATTTGGTTGCGATTATACCCTCTACTACTGCATCGGCGGTAGGTGCGTCTATAGCAGCATAATTATATAAGGCTCCGTGTAATTTAATATGATGAAGTGGCACTTCCGCCATTTCGCACACAGCTTGAAACCTTAATACCTGTTGAAAAATGGACTCAGTTAATTCACTCTTGGTCATTGTAAGTACTCGTCTTCCAAAGTTATCCTCATCCGGAAAAGATGGATGCGCTCCTATTTTTACGTTGTGCTTTGTTGCAAGTTCGATAGTTGCTTGCATTGTTTCTTCATTTCCATAATGACCTCCACAGGCAATACTACATGAGGAAATATAAGGCATAATGTACTCGTCATTTCCGGTACCCTCACCTAAATCAGCATTTAAATCTATATATTTAGAGTCGATATCCATTATGAGAAAACCTTAATAAGACTTTTTGCGCCCAATATTATAGTTGTAATTAAAATTAGTATTCCAATAATGTTTTGAATTTTACTATTTCTGAATTCTCCGAGCACCGAACTTCGATTGACAACCCAAAGCAGAAATCCGGCTATAATTGGTAGTAATAAACCATTAGCAACTTGTGCGAACTTAATGATTTCTATAGGTTGAAATCCAACGGAGGAGAACACTATACCTAAGATTAAAATTATTATCCAGATCATTCGAAACTTTGAAGATTTCAATCCGTCGTCCCAGCCAAAACAGCCCCGTGCCACATAAGCGGCAGCCAATGGTGCCGTTATTGCGGAAGTAATTCCTGCGGCAAAAAGACCAATACTTAAAAAATATTTTGCAAAATTCCCATATAACGGCTCTAGGCCCATGGCGAGATCGGAAGCATTCGTAACGTTTCCAGTCTGGATTGCGGCAGCACAAATTATAATTGCTATAGAAACCAAGCCGCCCAAAATTATTGAGACATAAAGATCTTTTTTTGCAGCTTTCAGTTGCACTTTTATCGGAATGTTGTCATCATTCCATTTTTCTTTTACCAGGGAAGCGTGCAAAAATAGATTATAAGGCACCACTGTGGTTCCCACCAAAGCAATGATGGTAAGCCAACCATCTTTAGGTATTTGGGGCAGAAAGAGTCCCTTAAGCACCTCTAATAAGTTAGGCCGTGTGAGGATTGCAGTAATTAAAAAAGAAAGGCTCATTAAAATTACTAAGGTCACCAGACTTCGCTCAATAAATTTGTAATTACCAATATATAAAAGGATGAAAGCGATTACACCTATTAATATACTCAGGTAATTTACCTCCAGGCCGGCTAATGAAAATGTCCCTCTATTCGTAATAGTCTCAAGCCCTAAAACACCTCCACTAATATTTCCGGCTTCATAGGCCGCGTTTCCTATAAGTATCGCTGAGAGTATTAATAAAATCGCTAGTAAACGAAATACAGGAGATGTTATTTCTGATTTTATAGTTTCGGCTAAGCCTTTTCCGTATACGAGTCCCAAGCGCGCAGCCATTTCCTGTAAAACGATGGTAGCTACAATCGACAGTACCATTGCCCAAAGCAAAGTAAAGCCAAACTGAACACCTGCCAGAGTACATACCGTCACAGTGCCCGGACCAATAAATGCAGCGGCTATTAGTGTTCCGGGGCCGATATTTTTAAAGACATTTTTCATTTGCTCAATAACGCATAAATCGCGAAACTTCCCAGCCAATGACCTCCTTCATAACTATCCCCTACTAAATTTGGATAAGAATAGGCTATATGTTCATTGGCGATATTCTTTAGATGTTCATATTCGGGATATTGCTTTGCTAATCCGTATAATACCCATGCACGGCTAAAGTTAAGGCCGTCCAGATGCACCAATTTGCCATCACTCCTATCGCTTACCTCTCCTACATCTAAGTAATAATCACTATCTGCAAGTTGTGGCATAAATGTATTGAGCCAGGTTGGGAATTCAGATTCTGATAGTACTCTTCTCATAATATCGAGTTCTTCCAGACATGGAGAGAGAAAGTCATAGCCACTGGGTTCCCATGTAATGGGGCAATTGGCATCAGCTGAATAAAACTCTTTAGCCCGTTTCTTAATAAGTGATTGTAAATCGGTATCTCCAACTTCATTGGCATAATCATACGCAAATGTGAGTCCGAAAGCGGTATTCGTATGTTCACCAACTCTAATCGGATATACTAGTTTGGGTAAGAATTCTTTGTAATTTGAAACAATATGTTCAGTAAGGGGCTTTAAATTATTCGCCAGTTCCTGCGCAAAAGGATCATTCCAGGATTGTAGTGTTTCAGCAAGCTTTAAAAGCCACGCCCAGCCGTAAGTTCTCTCGTATGTTTTGTTGATGTTTTTCTGAAAGTACGCCAGTTCGGCAGCTACTTTTTCTTCAGTTAAATTTTTCCGAAGCAATTCTTTTACATCTTCCGCTCGTTCTAATTCAGGAAATTCTTTCAATAATACAACCATCGACCAATAACCGTGCACAGCACTGTGCCAATCGAAACAGCCATAAAATATTGGGTGTAATGTTTTTGGAGGCTGTAGATCAGTTTTATTTCCGAGAGTCTGTCCTAGTTTATTTGGAAATTCGGTTTCTACGCAATGCCATGGCAACTCAAGTAATTTATTGGCTTCAGCCAAAGTAAAAACAGGTTCTGGAAATACAATTTTCTCATTTTTAATTTCTACGGAAGAAGAATTCGATTCAGTATTATTGTTGATACAGGATAGAGAAAGGATACCACTCAGAAGACACAGTAATAGTTTTTTCATAAACTGAAGGAAATACGAGTTAGTTATAACTAAAGGTACTAAAAAAAAGGGATGCCTATTCAGACATCCCTTTCAGAATAATAGATAGGATGTAATTTACAATTTTACATCTTTCAGTTTTACCTCTTCACCGTCTTTATTTAAAAGTTTCACCTCATCAAAGCCCATCTTTTTGAATTGTGGAAATTGAGTTGCAGCATCCCCTACAACCAGATAAGCCATCTTAGATTCATCTAAATACTTGTTAGCAAGTGTTTTGTGCTGTTCGAGTGTCATATTTTTAATTATCTGCTCTTCATTTTCAATATAGTTGGCAGGAAGATCGTATTCACTCATTTCCTGAAGCATTCCTAACAAATTAAACTGAGTCTCGAAGCGACGTGCATTAGATTTTACCAATGCGTTTTTTGTAAATTCTAAATCTTCTTCACTAATTCCGTCCTTATAATTGGCGATTTGCTCCTTAAAGATTTGAACCGATTCACCGGTCGTATTTGTACGTACGCTTGAAGAAGCCGTAAATGTTCCCGGAATCTTACTTCCGCTAAATCCTGTTCTGGCGCCATAGGTATAACCCTTCTCTTCACGTAATATTAAATTTACATTTCCTGAGAAAGATCCTCCCAATTTATAATTCATCACTTCAGCCGGATAAAAATCCTTATCGGTTCTAGGCAGTGCGATATAACCAATATTAATAACAGATTGTTTTGCGCCCGGGATGTCAACGAAATACAATGAGGCTTTATCGCGATTATTTGCAATAGGATATTCCGGCATTTTTACATTCTTAGCAGCCCATCTTTCTTCAAGATCTTTCAGACCACTTAAAGCTTTGTCTTTATTAATCTTCCCTACTATTTGAAAAGAACTAACCGAAGGAGAAAAGTTTTTGTTATAAAAATCCTTCAAATCTTTAATGGTAATGGCTTTTACAGATTCTTCTGTACCGGAAGTCGGTAAGCTGAAAATATGATCTTTTCCGTATAACAACTTGTTATAAACACGACCGGCAACTGCATTTGGATTCGCGTCGGAGCGTTTTATTTGATTAATAGTAGCCGTTTTAATTCGTCCGAATTCTTCTTCATCCCAACGAGGCTCTAAAAGGATTTCCTCAACCAAATCCATAGTCTTATCGAAGTTTCTAACTAATGTGTTTCCTCTAATTACGATCGATTCGTTAGTGGTGTACATATTAATATTAGCACCCAACAATTCGATTTCCTCTTCCAACTGCTCCGGTGTTTTAGTGGCAGTACCTTCCATCATAATATCGGTCATTAAGTTTGCAACACCATTTTTATTCTTATCGTCAAGTAAATGGCCCCCTTGTATCACAAGGCTAAAATTAACCGTCGGAATTTCATTTTGTTCGATGCCGTATACTTTTATTCCGTTGGCTAATTCGGCTGTCCATGTTGAAGGAATACTTAATTCGGGAGCAGCACCTTGCGCAGGTTCTACAGAGCGATCAAAATTTGATGGTGTCTTAGCCACCTCTTCCTTCGCATCCTCTACAGTTTTAGTCACATTTTCTTTAATCTCTTCTTCAACTACCGGGGCTTTAATACTATTTTCAGCGATCAATTCCATCTGCCCTTTCGGAACAAAACTCGTCATAACAAAAGGCTTGTCTTTTATGTATTTTTCATAGACCCGAACAACATCTTCCTTTGTAACTTTCTTGATATTTTCTATATCTTCTTCTATAAACCCGGGATCGCCTGCAAATACATTGTACTGTGCCAACTGAAAAGACTTCCCAAGCACGGAGCTGATACCGTTGTAAAAACTAGTTTCAAGACCGGCTTTTATTCGTTCAATATCTCTATCTGTCACTCCCTCTTTTTCAAAAAGATCGAATGCCTCTTCAATACCTTTTTCTACCTCATCGAGATCTTTACCATTATTGGCGGTAATTATTATATGAAACTCACCTGCCAATTCTTGCGCATTGTTATAAGCTGTTGTTCTGGAAGTAAGTTCCTTTTCTTTTACCAAAACCTTATAAAGTGGAGCTTTTTTCCCGCTAGAGATAATTTCTGCCAGAAAATCCAGGGCATAAGCATCGTCAGTATATTGATGACTTGTAGGCCAGACCATATTTAATTGAGGCGCGGTCGCAAAATTATCTTCATGGTAGAAGCGTTTAGTTTCTGCTAGTGTCACTGGTTGAGGTTCTAAAGGCTTCACTTCCTGGCGACGCTTAATTTCGCCAAAATATTTTTCGACCAAAGCTTTGGCATCCGTCTTTTCGAAATCACCAGCTAAGACTAATGTTGCATTGTTCGGTCCGTAAAAGCGATCATAAAATTCCTTTACATCATCAACCGTAGCATTTTGAAGATCTACTAACTCACCAATTACTTGCCAATTATAGGGGTGACCTTCAGGATATAAATTTTTATCTAACACCCAACCAGTATGTCCGTAAGGATTATTATCTACTCTTTGTCGTTTTTCGTTCTGAACCACTTCCTGCTGGTTATAAAACGCAGATTCGGTAACGGTATTGATTAAAAATCCCATTCTGTCACTTTCCATCCAAAGCACTGTTTCCAATGCGTTTTTCGGAACGATCTCATAATAAATAGTACCATCCTTCCAGGTTCCACCATTTAGAGTTCCCCCTGCATCTTGTATTTTTTTAAAAAATTGATCCTGTGGAACATTCTCAGATTCCTGAAAGAGCATATGCTCAAACAAGTGAGCAAATCCGGTTCTTCCGGTCTTTTCTCTGTTAGAGCCTACTCCGTATTGAATAGCTACAGAAACTATAGGATCACTTTTATCTTGGTGAAGAATCACGTCAAGACCGTTTTCTAACTCATATTTTTCATATTCGACAGAAAGTTTAGCGCTGTCTTCAACGTTTTTATCTTTTTCATTCTTACATGATGTAAGTACAAAACTCATTGCCAGTAACCAGAATGCGGCAATTTTAATGGAGGTTTTTAAAATCATTTCGTGTTTT
The DNA here is from genome assembly GCA_965367015.1 of uncultured Ulvibacter sp. GTDB lineage: Bacteria > Bacteroidota > Bacteroidia > Flavobacteriales > Flavobacteriaceae > CAXBES01. The sequence continues at coordinate 4,629 of CBDUGY010000062.1, read as the reverse complement.
TATTTTTTAGAGAGTTTAAAGATACAATTGAAGCTAGTTAGAATTCTTAAATTGTTGTTAAATAAGATCAACCAATTCCAACAATGATTCCCTTTTAAGACCTATTACAACATAAGTTATTTGTGTGGCATTTATTGTCTTTCCTTCCTACACCTGGCAAATTCTTATAATACTAAATTTAGGAACTGACTTATATCATTTTTACGACCAGATTCTTTGATTATACTTGAGGTAACAAAAAACATATTAATTAAATCAATGTGTAGATATGGGGGAACATAATGTAAAAAGACTGGATGCTGAAAATGAAAGAGCAATCTTCATCCAGCATCTTCTTAGTGATGTTGAAGCATTAGAGCAAATGCTTCAGAAAAACCTTATTGAAACCGGAATTTATAGAATAGGGGCCGAACAGGAATTTTGTTTAGTCGATTCTAACTGGAGACCGGAAAAAAACTCCGAACTTATTCTCAAAGCGATTAACGATCCACATTTCACTACCGAATTAGCACAATACAATCTCGAAATAAACCTTGACCCGTTTCTGCTTAGCGGAGATTGCTTTCAGAAAGTTGGAGTGCAACTAAATTCACTTTTAAAGAAAGCTAAGAAAGCGGCTAAGAAGTTCGATACCAAAATTATCCTTACCGGAATTCTCCCTACAATAAGTCAGAGCGAACTTGAATTCGAATACATGACACCTAATGCCCGATATTGGGCTTTAAACGACATGTTAAAGTCTATTAAGGGATCCGATTTCCAATTGTATTTAAGGGGCGTAGACGAGCTGGCAATATCTCATGATTCTGTGCTATTTGAAGCCTGTAACACCAGTTTTCAACTACATTTACAGATCCCACCAGAAGATTTTATTTCGAGTTATAATTGGGCGCAAACAATTTCCGGACCTATTTTAGGAGTTGCCTCAAATTCTCCGCTTCTCTTTGGTAGAGAATTATGGAGTGAGACACGAATTGCTCTATTTCAGCAAAGTATAGATACAAGAATTACTTCATACGCATTAAAAGATCAACAACCACGAGTGAAATTTGGAACTAAATGGGCAAGTGGATCGATCGCAGAAATCTTCAAGGACGATATTGCACAACATAAAATTATATTGTCTAAAGAAATCGGAACCGATTCATTAGAAGAATTAAAAAACGGAAAAATTCCAAAACTTCATGCACTTAACTTACACAATAGCACGATTTATCGCTGGAATAGACCTTGCTATGGTGTTGGTGGTGGTAAAGCCCATGTACGCATAGAGAACAGATATATTCCATCAGGACCGTCTACTATCGATGAAATGGCAAACTTTGCACTTTGGGTTGGCTTGATGGTGGGCAGACCTTCGGAATTTGATGACATGCCTCAAGTCATGGATTTTAGAGAAGTGAAATCGAATTTTATAAAAGCAGCGCGAATGGGCAAGGATGCCATGCTTGTTTGGAGGGGAAAACATAGAACTGTTCAAGATTTAATGCAGACAGAATTACTACCCATTGCACATGATGGGTTGAAAAAAGTTGGTGTAGATGAAACAGATCGTTTACTACTGTTGGGCATAATTGAAAATCGATTAAATGGCCAAACAGGTTCAGAATGGATTGTTGAGAATTATCGAAAATTGAGTGATAGTGTAACAAAAGATAATGCATTGCGGTTAATCACGAGAGCGATGTTCAAAAATCAGAAAAAAAATAAACCAATTCATACATGGAAACCTATACAGAAGGATGGGTATTTAAAACAACAATCACATTTAGTGGGTCATATCATGACAACCGAGATTTATACCGTTAAAGAAAATGATTTAGCTAATTTAGCAACGCGTTTAATGCAGTGGAAAGATATCCACCATATGCCGGTGGAAAATGGCATGGGAAAACTAACTGGATTACTAACCTGGACTGATGCTCAAAAATTTCAGAAGACTGCAGAAGAAAATGCTAATCTTAAAGTCTCCGATATTATGCAAACCGAACTGAAAACAGCGATTCCAGAGACTCATATTTCCGACGCTATTATTACAATGAAAAAGTATAAAATTGGATGCTTGCCAGTTATACATAATTCAGATTTAGTTGGAATAATCACCATTAAAGATGTGATTTCTTTTGATAATGACTAAGGTTTATAGTAAGGCCAGTGAAGCACCTATTGAGGTAGATCGCTTCATAGATCACATAAAGGGGGCTCTAGACGGTCCAACCCTAATTTTTGTAGCCGGAATGCATGGAAATGAACCTGCAGGAGTCTTCGCGCTAAAAGAGGTTTTAAATGAACTCAAGTCAAAAGAGAAAAAGATTAGTGGAAACATATATGCAATAAGTGGTAACCTTTCAGCTTTAAAGAAAGGAGTCAGATATAAGAAAGAAGATCTTAACAGACTTTGGACTAGCACTAATATTAGAAAAATAAAAGATAACCCCAATCTTGAGTTCGATGACGATTGGAAAGAATTGAAAGATTTGTTTTATAATCTAAAACGGATCCTTGAGGAGGAAAAGGGACCATTTTATTTTTTTGATTTACACACGACTTCCAGTCTCACAGTTCCGTTTATTACAGTAAATGATAGTTTGTTGAATAGAAAATACACAGCGCAGTATCCGGTGCCGATAATACTAGGGATTGAAGAATTCCTGGAAGGAGCACTTTTAAGCTACGTCAATGAAATGGGATATATTGCATTCGGGTTTGAGGGAGGACAACACGACGAAGCAAGCTCTATAAGCTATCATATATCTTTTATATATTTATCTTTGGTGTTTAGTGATTGTTTGAATAAAATAGATGCCGAATACGATAAGCATTATAAATTTTTAGGCAATAGCACCGATGGGCCACAAGATTTTTATGAGATTTTTGAAAGACATGAAATTAAACCCTTTGAGAAATTTAAAATGAGCCCGGGGTTTAATAATTTTCAAGTTGTTAAGAAAGGTCAGTTATTGGCAAATAGCAACGGAAAAGAAATTTTCGCACGCAAAAACGCCAAGATATTTATGCCTTTATATCAAGGTAAAGGGAATGATGGTTTTTTTCTTATTCGCAAAGTCCCGAAGGTTTTTCTAAAAGTTTCAACCTTCCTTAGAAAGATACGATTTGATAAGATCCTGCCTTTACTTCCCGGCGTGAGTTGGACATCCGATAAAAAAGATGAACTACTGGTTAACCTCAAGGTAGCCAGGTTCTTTACCAGAGATTTTCTACATTTGTTGGGGTATCGAAGCAGACAAATCGATAAGCACTATCTCAGAATTAAAAACAGAGAGGCAGCTTCCAGAGATTCGGAATATGCGAATCTATTTTGAAGCATTAATTTACAAAATCGGAAATAGCTTTAGTTGTTTAAAAAAACAACTCATATAAAAATTAATATGGATACTCCCCGTCCATATTTCCTCCCGGAGCATAATTTGCAACAATAATATAACTGCCATCTTCGCAAATTGCAACCCCTACTCCAACACTTTTCGTGCTTTTCCAGACCATTTGAGTATAGTGGTTATAATCTGAGTTGCTATATGTATAATCGGCTTTCTCTTCATACCAAGACATGGAAGCATCTAAAGCAGTATATACTCTCCCACTCCCACCAAAAAGATTCTCACCATATCTATTATTATTACTATGACTAAAATCACAATTGTTAGATGCTAAAACTTCCGCATATCGCTGGGCGACACCGGCAACTTCAGCATCCCATACCAAAATAGGACTACCAACCTCCTTTCGAGCCATATTATGATGCGCTAAAAATTCTTTGACTTCTTCCGGAGATACTTTACTTCCCGTAGCGATAAGCTGTGTTTGACGCGCTGAGGTAGTTTCTGAGGTTGAGGCTCTCCCATCATTTAAAGTTACTTGTGCTGTTCCTTTGCATGATATGAGTATAAAACCCAATAAAATTATCCCGATAAATTTGCTGTAGTTTTTCATATTCTTCAAAATAGTTAGTTATTCTTCCCTAAAGGTAGAAGAATTACGATATAATGAAATAAGTATAAATACTTAATTTGGTGTAAGATTTATCAACTATCCAAACCACCCTTCACGATCTAAGCTCCTGTATTGAATAGCTTCGGAAATGTGATCACCGGTAATTGATTCAGAAGCACCTAAATCGGCTATAGTGCGAGCTACTTTCAATATTCTATCATAGGCTCGCGCAGAAAGATTTAAACGTTCCATAGCGCTTTTCAGAAGAGATAAAGAAGCACTATCCAATTTGCAATACTTTCGAATCTGTTTCACCCCCATCTGGGCATTGTAATGTATACTTTCCGAAGAATTAAAACGATTGGATTGCAGTATCCGAGCTTTTGTAACGCGTTCCCTGATGGCAATACTCGATTCTCCTTTGCGTTCATCACTTAATTTTTCGAAGGGAACCGGAGTCACTTCAATATGAATATCAATTCTATCCAGCAACGGACCGGAAATCTTTCCCAAATAGCGCTGCATCTCAATAGGTGAAGAGGTCATAGGTGAATCGGGGTCGTTAAAATAACCACTCGGACTAGGATTCATGCTAGCCACCAACATAAAACTTGAAGGATAAGTAACGGTGAATTTAGCCCGGGAAATCGTGACATCGCGATCTTCTAAAGGTTGCCT
>CBDUGY010000061.1:0-16551 GCA_965367015.1 uncultured Ulvibacter sp. | reverse complement strand
AAAAAATGGCTCACCCTATTAATGCGATTATTGGCAATTGCCTGCCTCGTACTAGCTTTCGCACAACCCTTTGAAGCTTCCGAGACCGCACTCACATCTAAGAAGGAAACAGTGCTATACTTAGATAACTCTTTCAGTATGCAAGCGAAAGGATCGCAAGGCCCTTTATTACAGAGAGCTATTCAGGATATTTTTGATAAATCCGGGGGATTCGAGAAAATAAGTTGGTTTACCAACGATCTTAGCAGAAAGAATTCTTCTGTACAGGATTTTAAAAATGAATTACTTCAAACCACATATTCTTCCAATCAATTAAATCCTTCGGAAGTACTTCTGAAAGCAAATCAGTTGTTTTCGAAAGAAATCGATACCGATAAGCGGTTGATTATGGTTTCCGACTTTCAACAAAAAGGTTCTTTTCCTGAAACTGATGAAAATTTCAATATCAATGCCGTCCATCTGAAGCCGCTCGCAGCTAAGAATATATCGCTGGATACAGCATATATTTCAGCTAAAAATGCCGGAAATATTCAACTCACAGTTAAAATCTCTAAAATTGGCGAGGTTCCGCAAAGTATCCCTGTTTCTCTATATAACCACAAAACTTTAATCGCTAAAAATGCTTTGGATTGGGTTAATGGAAATGATCAAACAGTCACTTTTGATATTGATAGTGGTGAGAATTTTAAAGGAAAATTAGAACTTAACGACCCTAATCTCACTTTTGATAATTCGTTATTCTTTAGCATCAATGCACCGAAAAAACTAAAAGTACTCTCAATTAATGAGTCGAATTCTAACTTTTTACAACGCTTATTCAATCAACCTGAGTTTGAATACAGCCAGCAAGCCTTTAGAAATTTAAACTACAATGACATTCCGGATCAGAATTTTATTGTTTTAAATGAATTGAACGAAATTCCCGCATCGCTGGAAACAGCCTTGTTATCCTTCAGTAATAATGGAGGAAGTATATTTGTAATACCGGCGAAGAATATTGATGCAACTAGTTACAACAGGTTTCTTGGCACCTTTCAACTCGGAAAATTTTCAGAAAACAGGGCTCAGGAAAAAAAAATTACCCAGATCGTATTCGATCATCCTTTATTTCGAGATGTTTTCGAAAAACAGGTGGTAAATTTTCAGTATCCCAAAGTGAATTCTTTCTATAATATTATATCCAGTGCATCTCCTGTTTTAAAGTTTGAAGATGGGAAGCCGTTTGTCATTCAGAAAAACAATACCTACTTAACTACGGCAGCAATTAACGATGATAATTCGAACTTTCAGAACTCGCCGTTAATTGTGCCTACTCTTTATAATATGGCACAACAAAGTTTAGCGCTTGCCGAATTATATTATCCCATTGGAACACAAAACACATTTGCAGTTCCAATTAAATTGAAGCAGGATGAGATCCTGACAATGCGGGATAGTACAGTAAATTTTATTCCGTTGCAACAAACCAAAGCAAATAAGGTTACTATTATTACCAACGAGAATCCAAGTGAATCTGGGATTTACGACATTGAAAAGGAAGGAGAATTTATAGAACATGTCAGCTTCAATTATAATCGGGATGAAAGTATTTTACAATACTCGAACCCTCAAGATTGGAACGGATTAGCAGTTTATAATTCGGTGGAGGAATTGTTCGACACCCTCACTGAAGCAAATGAAATAAACAGTTTTTGGAAATGGTTCGCTGTTTGTGCGTTACTTTTCCTACTCGCTGAAATGCTTATTCTGAAATTTTTTAAGAATTAGAAACACTAAAAAATGAATATTCTATTAAAATCGGTTATCGTAGTCAACCCCAATAGCAAACATCATCTAAAGAAAAGAGATATTCTTATTGAGAATGGCAAATTCTCAAAAATCGCTGCCACCATTACGAAACCTGATAAAATCAAAGAATTATCTTTAGAAAATTTACATATATCGCAAGGGTGGTTCGATTCTAGCGTATCGTTTGGAGAGCCGGGATTCGAAGAACGTGAAACCATAGCGAACGGACTTAAGACAGCCGGCCGAAGCGGATTCACCCAAGTTGCTCTCAATGCAAACACTTTCCCCGTAACCGATAGCAAATCTAATATCAAATATTTGCGCTCTCAAGCCGAAGGTAATGCCGTAAGCCTCCACCCCGTTGGCGCACTTACTATTGGGAGCAAAGGAATCGATCTCGCCGAACTCTATGATATGAAAAATGAAGGCGCGATATCCTTCTATGATTATAAACAACCCATACAGAATGCCAATTTGTTAAAAATCGCATTGCAGTATACTCAAAATTTCGATGGGCTTGTGCAATCCTTTCCCTTCGAAAGATCTGTCGCCCCAAATGGAATAGTGAATGAAGAAGTAAATAGCACAAAATTAGGATTAAAAGGAATTCCCGCATTAGCAGAAGAATTACAGATCACGCGAGACCTTTATCTTCTTGAGTATACCGGAGGAAAATTACATATTCCAACTATTTCTACAAAGAAGTCGGTGGCACTTATAAAAGAAGCTAAAAAGAAAGGTCTGCAAGTAACATGCAGTGTGGCGGTAGCAAATTTATGTTTAACAGATGATGCTCTGGAAAGCTTTGACACCAATTTTAAGCTGATGCCGCCTTTAAGAACTAATGAAGATATCAAAGCCTTACTAAAAGGGCTCAAAGAAGGTACGATCGATGGGGTTACCAGCGATCACAATCCTATTGATATAGAACATAAAAAAACAGAATTTGATCATGCGGCTTTCGGAAGCATCGGACTAGAATATTGTTTCGGAGCTCTTAATAGTAAAATTGACCTGGAGACCACCATCAGCGCACTCACGAATCTTCGTAAAATTTTTAATATTTCTACAGAAGGAATAACTGAAGGATCGAGAGCCGACATTACACTATTCAACCCCGACATTGAATGGACTTTCGGCGAATCAGATATAATTTCAACTTCTAAAAATGCGGCCTTACTGGGAAGCAGGTTAAAAGGTAAAGCGTATGGTATAATTGCGAATAATCAACTTGTAATCAATTCATGAAGAATACTGCTCCTCCCGGAAAAACAAAAGCAATCATAGCATATCTCACCTTTATTGGGCTGCTGGTTGCATACTACATGAATCGCGACGAAAAACATGAATTTACCATTTGGCATATTAAGAATATGTTCGGACTCATTCTGTTGTTGTTACTTTCTCAATTAACACAAGCCTATGTAAACCTGCAATTTGGGGAAATTCTTTGGGGAATTTCGTTTGCATTATGGGTGTTTTCATTACTCAGAGCAATGGCGAATAAAAAGGAGGCAATCCCAGTTTTAAGTAGGAAATTTCAGGAATGGTTTACCTTTTTGAATTAGTTAGGTTATATTTATAGGTACCTTAACGCTCACCAAAATAAATAATTATGACAGAATCATCAACAGACAACGGAAAAACAATAGGCATCGTTGCTTATCTTACACTTATAGGTTGGATCATTGCTCTGGTAATGCACAGTAGTAATAAAACTGAATTTGGTGCATTTCATATAAGGCAGATGCTGGGTATTTTTGTGGTAAGTGTCCTCTTATATTTCGTAGCCGGATTTTTAGGCATTTCCATTATATCCTGGATAGTACAGATTGCAGTTTTCGTTTACTGGTTACTAGGTTTTATAGGCGCTGTTCAAGGCGAAATGAAATTGGTACCCTTGGGAGCTCAATTTCAGGATTGGTTCAAAGGTATCGCTTAGGAAATTAAAATTATTTTTGCAAAGATGCTGCTTACTTTAGCGGCATCTTTTATTTTTGCCCTATGGAAAAACAACAACTTCTTCTGGAACACAACTATCGTGCTCCGCTAAATTCTTCGGAAAAAAGCCCTGCCATTATAATGCTCCACGGATATGGAAGTGACGAGAACGATCTTTTCTCTTTTGCTTCTGAATTACCGGATAAATATCACATCATCTCGTTAAAAGCACCACTTCCTATGAAGCCTTATGGTAATGCGTGGTATAACATCTATTTGGATGCCGGTGAAGGAAAATTCAATGATACCGAGCAAGCTATCGCTTCACGGGAGCTCATTTCTAAGTGTATAGATGAAGTGGTTGAAAAGTACAGCGTAGATAAAAATAATATAACGCTATTGGGATTCAGTCAGGGAACTATTTTGAGTTTCGCAGTGGGCCTAAGCTATCCGGAGAAGGTTAAAAATATTATCGGACTCAGTGGCTATATCAGTGAAGATATGTTGCTTGAAGGTTTCGAAAAAAACAATTTCGATCATTTAAATGTGTACAGCTCGCATGGAAGTGTTGATCAGGTCATTCCTGTTCAATGGGCACGAAAAACTAAGCCCTTCCTGCAAAATCTTAATATTGATTGTACTTATTCTGAATTTCCGGTAGGTCACGGTGTTGCGCCACAAAATTTTTATGAGCTCAAGGAATGGCTTGGTAAGGTATAAATTTTTAGTTTGCTGACTAATATTTAACAACTCCGGGGCCAATGCACACGGAGGACTCTTAATCATCTAAACTAGGCTATTTCGGATATATCAACGAACCTAAGGTGTCGAATTCCAGCTTATTCTCTTCGTTGAAATTAAAAGAGAGTATCACTTCCCCCCAATACGTACCATCTGTAAAATCGGCTATAAGCCATTTATGATTTAAAAATTTAATTTTATTGATTCTCATGGTTCCCTCCATACCATCGAAAGGCACTAAAGGATTTCCTTCTTTAACAGTGTTATATTCGTAGATCGCATCTGTTATTTTAGCCTCAACTGCAGACGCTTCATATCCGGAGGCTTCAAGGTAGGTCATCGCATTTTCATTCCCTTGAAGTGTAAAATAGTTTAGTTCTGCTACCCTATCGTTCATCACTGCGATGGAGTCGGAATACGTTGAAGTCTTTTCAGTTAAAGAATTGATCTTCTTGTCCTGTGATTCGAAAATGCTCTTTTCGTTCATATATTGAAATATGATAAACAAAACTGCAAAAAAGAACAAATACATAAATATTTTATTTCTCATAATTATACTTTAATAGTTAGCGTATCGTATGCCAGATGTACGTTTTTAGGAAGTTTAGCCTCTACATCATCATGAAAGCCCATTAAATGGCTTATATGCGTGAGATAGGCCTTTTTTGGTTTCACTTTTTCAATAAACTGCAATGCTTCGGAAAGATTGAAATGCGCCAAATGGGGGGTCTCCCGTAATGCGTTTATTACTAATACATCAGTATTTTTAATTTTTTCGACCTCATCATCCTCCATTGTTTTAACATCAGTTAAATAGGTAAAGCCATCGATTCTGAATCCTAAAACCGGTAGTGTATTGTGAAAAGCCTGCACCGGAATAACCTGCTTCCCCCCTATCTCAAAAATAGTATCCTTATCTATCTCAATCTCCTCAAGAGTTGGAGCTCCCGGGTACTTGTTTTCAGTCTCGAAGATATATCCGAAGCGCTTATGTAAAGAATTAAACACATGCTTTTCGGCATAGAAAGGGACATTCCCTTCTCTAAAATAAAAGGGCCTGATATCGTCAATACCTGCAGTGTGATCGCTGTGCTCGTGAGTTAACAATATACCATCGATCTTTCGCACCCCTTCACGCAACATTTGCTGTCTAAAATCGGGACCACAATCAATTACATAAGTATAATTATCCCATTGCAAAAGCACCGAAACGCGAAGTCTTTTGTCCTTCGGATTTGGACTTAGGCACACAGGATGATCGCTACCAATAACTGGAATTCCTTGAGAAGTTCCCGTTCCCAAAAATGTAACTTTAAGAGTAGATTTCATTGGCACAAAAATAACAGTATTTTTTTTGTTTGCCTATTCTATTCACTACCTTTGTTAGTAAGTAAACTATACCTTGTTGCTATGCCCGAACATATATCTGGAGATAAAGAATTTGAAGATATTCCTTCCATCCGAAGTAAAGCATTACGGATAAATCTGAACGAAAATATTTATGGTACTTTCGCCGAAATTGGAGCGGGACAGGAAACTGTTCGGAATTTCTTTAGAGCAGGAGGTGCATCCGGTACCATCGCAAAGACAATGTCGGCTTACGACAAGGACTTTAGTGATGCCATCTACGGTATTGAAGAAGATGGACGTTATGTTACCGAATCCCGACTTAAAAAAATGTTATCTCATGAAATCGATCTTATTGAAGAGCGGATAATTCGGGAGAAACATCCAAGTAAACTATTCTTTGCCTATGCAAATACTGTGGCAACCATTGATTTCGCTAAGAAATATAAAGGTCATGGTTGGGTAGGAATTCGCTATCAGGTTGATCCTGATGAAGGATATAACGAAATTGCTCTTCATATACGTTTTCATGAAAATGACGCGATGTTGCAACAGATTACACTCGGGATTCTGGGTGTAAATCTTATTTATGGTGCGTATTACAAATACGATACCCCTCGTAAATTGCTACGTTACTTATACGATCATATCGATAAGGATAAAATAGAAATTGATACAATTAACTTTTCAGGACCTAAATTCGACAAGGTTGACAACCGTTTAATGAGTCTCCAACTTATTAAAAATGGAATGACCGACGCCGTGATGTTCGGGCCAGATGGTAACAACATTCTACCGGCTAGAATCCTTTATAAGAAGAACATTTTAGCGTTACGTGGAAGTTTTAGACCTGTTACGAAGGTAAATATCGATATGTACGAGAAATCGTATGAGATGTTTTTAAATGAAAATAGAGTTGAGAAAGACCGGACCGAAGTAATTTTTGAGATCACTCTCTCAAATCTGCGTGCCGAAGGTGAGATTGATGAAGAAGATTTTATGGATCGAGCGAGACTTTTGTGCTCCCTTGGGCATACGGTGATGATCTCGAATTTCCAGGAATATTATAAATTGGTCGAATATTTCTCCAGATACACCAAAATGCGCCTTGGATTAGCGATGGGAGTGAATAATTTAGTGGATATTTTCGATGAAAAATACTACCGTCATCTAAGTGGTGGTATTTTAGAGGCCTTCGGAAAGTTGTTTTTCAAGGATTTAAAAGTTTATCTCTATCCAATGAAGGACCCTTCAACCGGAGAATACACCAATAGCGAAAATCTAAAAGTTCACCCTCGTATGAAAGAATTGTATAAATTCTTTAAATACAATGGTAAAGTTGTTGATATCACCGACTTTAATCCTGATATTATGGATATTTTCTCTAGAGAAGTCCTTCACAAAATTGAGGATGGTGAAGAAGGATGGGAAGAAATGCTGCCTCAGGGTGTTTCAGAAATAATAAAAGAGAAATCATTATTCAGTTGTTCATCCTCGAAAAAGGCTGAGCTTAAGAATTAATTGAGTATTTGTGAAGCGTGATCTTTACTTTTCACTTTATCGATTACTTTTTCTATCATACCCTTCTCATCTATAACAAAAGTGATACGATGTATACCATCATATTCCCTACCCATAAATTTTTTAGGTCCCCAAACCCCGAATGCATTGATCACTTCTTTATCTGTATCTGCTAATAGTGGATATGTAAATCCATACTTTTCTGAAAAGTTCTTTTGTTTACGCTGAGTATCTGCGCTCACGCCTATTATTTCATAACCGGCTTGCTGCAATTTTTTATAGTTATCGTTCAAATTGCATGCTTCAACTGTACATGTAGGTGTATTAGCCGCCGGATAGAAAAATACGACTAATTTCTTACCTCTGTAATCTGCCATATCTATAAGATTACCATCTTGATCTACAGATTTAAAATTTGGAGCTTTATCTCCTGCTTTTAATGTTTTCATTTGCTGTACTTTTGTGTAAAAGTAGAGAAAATGACTAAGCAAGAAAAGGTAGATTTTGTTATTGATACGTTAAATAAACTATATCCTCAAATTCCTATTCCCTTGGACCATAAAGATCCATATACCTTACTAATCGCCGTGCTTTTATCGGCTCAAAGTACCGATGTTAGGGTCAATAAAATTACACCGCTCTTATTTGAAATAGCCGATAATCCTTATAAAATGATTACGTTATCGGTAGAAGAAATAAGAGAAATCATTAAACCCGTTGGATTGTCTCCAATGAAATCTAAAGGTATTCATGGTCTTTCTCAAATTTTAATAGAAAAATACGACGGTAAGGTTCCAGCCGATTTTGAAGCTTTAGAAGCGCTTCCTTCCGTAGGACATAAAACGGCAAGTGTGGTGATGTCTCAGGCATTTAATATTCCGGCGTTTCCTGTAGATACGCATATACACCGACTTATGTACCGATGGGGTTTCAGTAATGGGAAAAATGTAGTACAAACAGAGAAAGATGCAAAGCGGCTATTTCCGAAAGAATTATGGAACGATCTCCATTTACAGATAATTTGGTATGGCAGGCAGTATTCCCCGGCCCGAGGTTGGAACTTAGATAAAGATATTATTACTAAAACGATTGGAAGAAAAACAGTACTCGCCGAATATTTTAAGAAAAAGGGAGTAAAATAAAAGATCTCCGATGCCTCAGGCTTTGGAGATCAAAAAAAAAACCCTCTATTGCTTTTACAATAGAGGGTTCAAAGTTTAGTTTAGAAGTGCTTCAAACTTCAATTTATTATAATCTATAACACTTAAAGCCTTAGAATAATCAAGAAGAAACCTAATTGTTTCATCTTTAGGGAGCAAGTCTTTTTTCACGGGCTCCGTACGTGAGGTTTCAGAGTACATTTTTTGCATAGAACGTTATTTTGAGGTTAATCTTTTTTAATAACGGGACAAAAAACAGTTTATTGTATCAATTCGTCAATATAATATTATGTTTATCAATTACTTTACGCAAATTTATTAAAGCATACCGCATTCTTCCCAGCGCAGTATTAATACTCACTCCTGTTTGCTCACTTATCTCTTTAAAGCTCATATCCTTGTAAATACGCATCATAAGAACTTCTTTCTGGTCATCAGGTAACTCCTGAATAAGACGTCTTACATCACTTTCAACCTGTCCTTTGATCATCGTCTTTTCTGCATTCAGAGAAGAATCGGATAGTACGGAAAAAATATTAAAGTCGCCGCTATTTTCAAATTTTGGCATACGGTTATTCTTTCTGAAATGATCGATAACAAGATTATGTGCTATACGCATTACCCATGGAAGAAATTTCCCTTCTTCATTGTAGGCTCCTCTTTTTAAAGTTCTTATTACTTTAATAAAGGTATCCTGGAATATATCTTCAGATACGTCCCGATCAAATACTTTAGAATAGATAAAGCTGTAAATTCTTTGCTTGTGGCGAGTTATAAGTTCACAAAGAGCTGTTTCGTTGCCATTCATGTATGCGCTAACTAGTACCGCATCTGTTTTCGTGCTTTGCTTCATATCAATACTTTTTAAAAATAAACAACTATTAAATTTGGCTGTTTAGCTGCTATGTTTCAATTTTAAAAGTAATAATATGCTATAGGCAATAATTTTTATAAATGACGTTAGGCTGTAAATATAACAACAAAGAGTTAACAAATGCAAAAAAAAGTTAATATTTTCTTTAATAAATTATAATAAATGCAAATGTGTAATCCCAAAAGCAATGTAGTATCTTTGCAAAATTCTACTAAAAATTTACACGTTTGGACATCAAAACTTTAGACACAAAAAAAAATATTCTCATCCAGGGTGCAAAACTGCATAACCTTAAAAATATAGACGTAGCCATACCGAGAAATAAATTGGTTGTAATTACAGGTTTGTCGGGTAGTGGTAAGTCCAGCCTCGCTTTCGACACTCTTTATGCAGAAGGACAAAGAAGATATGTAGAAAGTCTTTCATCGTATGCAAGACAATTTTTAGGCCGGTTAAATAAGCCGAAAGTAGACTCAATAAAGGGAATTTCCCCTGCCATTGCGATCGAGCAAAAGGTAAATGCAACTAACCCGCGTTCAACCGTGGGAACTTCAACCGAAATTTATGATTATTTAAAATTGCTTTATACACGAATAGGTAAGACAATTTCACCAATTTCGGGTAAAGAAGTGAAAAAAGACACTGTTTCGGATGTAATAAATTTCATCAAATCGTTCGAGGAAGGACAAAAATTGCTCCTCCTCACTCCTATCCATCTCGAAGAAGGCAGAACCATGGAGAATAAACTTCAGGCGCTGGCGCAGCAAGGATACGCCCGTGTAAAGATTGATGATGAAGTTGTAAGAATCGACGAATTAAAAGGAAAATCCCTTCCGAAGAAAATGCAATTGGTTATCGATCGGGTGATAACAAAGGATGAAGAAGATTTCTATAATCGCCTGGCCGATGCTATTCAGGTAGCCTTTTTTGAAGGAAAGGGTGAACTCTATATTAAAAATCTTTCCGACCAAAAGGTGACCGAATTCAATAATCGATTTGAAGCCGACGGAATACTATTCCTGGAACCGAATGTGCACTTATTCAGTTTTAACAACCCCTACGGAGCCTGTCCTACATGTGAAGGTTATGGAGATGTAATAGGTGTTGATGCAGATCTCGTGATTCCGAATACGGCACTCTCAATATATGAAAACGCTATCTTTCCATGGCGAGGTGAAAGTATGAGTTGGTATCGAGATCAATTAGTAAATAACGCTTATAAATTCGATTTCCCAATTCACAAACCCTGGTTTGAGCTTTCAGAAGAACAAAAACAACTGATTTGGGAAGGAAACAGTTATTTTGAAGGTCTCAACAGTTTTTTCTCATATTTAGAATCGAAAAGTTATAAAATTCAGAATCGCGTAATGCTATCACGCTACCGCGGGAAGACAAAATGTAGCACCTGTAAAGGAAAACGACTTCGTCCTGAAGCAGGATATGTCAAAATTAATAATGTTGCAATACAGGAATTAGTTGAATTACCTCTCGATGAAGTTGCAGCTTTCTTTTCAAAATTAAAGTTAAACCAATACGATCAAAAAGTAGCGAAACGCTTGCTTTTAGAAATAAATAACCGCCTGTCGTTCCTGATGGATGTAGGGTTGAGCTATCTTACCTTAAACCGAAAATCGAATACGCTTTCCGGTGGTGAATCGCAACGTATAAATCTGGCAACATCGTTAGGAAGCAGTTTGGTGGGTTCAATGTATATTTTAGATGAACCTAGTATTGGATTACATCCTAAAGACACTGAGCGTCTAATCGTTGTTTTAAAATCCCTTAGAGATTTAGGGAATACGGTTATCGTGGTAGAACATGACGAAGATATAATGAAGGCGGCAGATGAAATTATTGATATCGGACCGGAAGCGGGGACTTTTGGAGGAGAAGTGATGGCAACCGGGACATATGCAGAAATACTGAAATCAGATTCGCTTACAGCAGGCTACCTCAGCGGGACCTTGGAAATTGAGGTTCCAAAAAAACGTAGGACCTCAAAAGAACAAATCCATATTAAAGGAGCGCGACATAATAATCTTAAAAATGTAGATGTAACTTTTCCTTTAGGGGTCTTTACGGCCGTAACCGGGGTTTCAGGAAGCGGAAAGAGTAGTTTAGTTAGGAAAATTCTATATCCGGCAATGCTCCGCGAGATTGGTGGTTATGGCGAAAAACCGGGACAGTTTACGGCATTGGAAGGTAATTTTAAGAATGTGAAAAATATAGAATTTATCGATCAGAATCCTATCGGACGCTCCAGCAGATCTAATCCGGTGACCTATATTAAAGCATACGACGACATTCGTAATCTATTCGCTTCGCAGAAACTTTCAGACATCCGCGGTTATAAAGCGAAACATTTTAGCTTTAATGTAGATGGCGGACGCTGTGAAACCTGTAAAGGTGAAGGCGAAGTAACGATCGAGATGCAATTTATGGCCGATGTGCATTTAGAATGTGATACCTGCAAAGGGAAACGGTTTAAAAAAGAGGTCTTAGAAGTGAAATTTCACGACAAAAATATTGACGATATCCTAACAATGACGGTAGATGATGCTATCGCTTTTTTTCAACTTTATGATGAAAAAAAGATCACCAATAAACTGCAACCTTTGCAAGATGTAGGATTAGGTTATGTTCAGCTGGGGCAAAGTTCCTCTACCCTTTCAGGGGGTGAAGCACAGCGAATCAAGCTAGCATCATTTTTAGTGAAAGGGACCACCAAAGATAAAACCTTATTCATTTTTGACGAGCCTACCACCGGTTTACACTTCCACGATATTAAAAAGCTGCTCGCTTCTTTCTATGCTTTACTGGACA
Source organism: uncultured Ulvibacter sp. (assembly GCA_965367015.1). Classification (GTDB taxonomy): domain Bacteria; phylum Bacteroidota; class Bacteroidia; order Flavobacteriales; family Flavobacteriaceae; genus CAXBES01. The sequence goes on along the minus strand of CBDUGY010000061.1, from coordinate 4,356 downwards.
AAGGCCATACAGTGGTTGTGGTAGAACATAATTTAGATTTAATAAAATGTGCGGACCATATTATTGATCTGGGTTTAGAAGGAGGAAGTAAGGGTGGAAATGTTATCGTTCAAGGCACTCCCGAAGAAATTATTCAGAATAAAGAATCATATACCGCAGAATATTTGAAGGAAAAAATTAATTGATCCTTAATATTAGTTTCATCCACAGTATTTAAAAATCTAACAACGAGATACTTACGTGTTTGGCATGGCTATTGGTTTAAACTAAGCGAATAGCGCAAGTCTTCAACGCTTATTATGAAGACATAACCCAAATACATTCATGATGAAAAAAGTATTTTTATTAGTAGCCGTATTCCTCGTTGGAATCACTACGCAGGCTTTTACTACCACCCAAGAAAATGTAGGTACGAATCCGGGAAAAAAACATCGCTATTACAATTCGCAAGAAATTCGCTTTGTGGAAAATGGTGTTCTCTACTCTGTAGCTATTAATGGAACCTTCAATTTTAAAATTCTTAAAAAAGGGAAACATAAAAAATGGAGAACCTATAATAATGCACATCTCAACAATAAATACAGAAAAGGGCATCGTCCTCGTGTAATTACTGATAGACGTGGAAACATTGTTCAAATTGGTAGAACCCAGATAACATACCAGAGAAATGGGAAGGTAAGAACTATCGGAAATGTTCCGTTGCATTATTATAGAGGAAGATTGATGAGTGTTGGTAACATGGATATTGTTTACAATCGCTTCGGAAAAATAAGAAGTACTTACGGGACGATAAATCGTTTTAACGATCAAGATTGGCACGATGATTGGTATTCATATAATGACTACGATGATGATGATTGGAATATAAAAAGAAGAAAAAGAGAAATTAAATAGTTTTTGGTTGGTTAGTTTTTTTAGAATCCGTCGATACAGTAAAATGTTATCGGCGGATTTTTTTTTATCTGAATATTAGCAGATTAAACTCTTCTTTCATATTACAGTCTTAAATATATGGTACTGTTCAAAGCTTTTTTTTCTAACAGATTAAACATCCAAAACCCCCTATTAACTATGAGTTTTTCATTTTTGGCACGGTCGTTGTAATTATGTAATCGTATCTCGCTGACCAAAAAATTAAAGCAAGTACAACTTAAAATTTACAATTATGAAAAAATTTGCAATAGCATTAGTCGGAATCTTCCTAGTTAGTTTTGCCGCTAAAGCAACCCCGGTTGCCGCAGAAGATTACACAATAAACAGGTACGATGGAAAAGCGTATATCTTCGTAGAAGGTGGCGTTGAGTTTTCAGTCTTCCCTGATGGTCAGTTTGATTTTGCCTATGTAGGTCCGGTAAACGGAACCGAGGTTACAATCAGTGCCCCGGGAGTAAACGTTAGTTTCAACTCCGGTCATGATTACGATATGTATGTTCAGTATGATGATTATGGAGCTGTGCTTCAAATTGAAGATGTTCCGGTATATTACGATGAATACGGACGCATTACACAGGCTGGTTCAGTAGATATTCAATATAACGACAGACGAATTGTTCGCGTAGGTGGACTACATATTAACTACGACTACTATGGATATTATTCTGGATATACCGGATATATCAATGTATACAATCGTTTTTATGTTCCCCGCCCATGGCACGTTTTCTATGTGAGACCAATCTTCGCAAGCTGTATCGTTTATGATTATCCATATAGAAGATACTACAGCCCTATTCGTTATAGTTACCATCATCATAGAAACTACTATCACAATAGACATAATGTGGCCTATTCAAACGCAAGACGTAGTTTCCATAGACCCGGGAGTAGAGTACATTATAAAGGTGGAAGAACTGCGGTGAACCGTGATTTTAAACCGAATAGAAGAAATACAATGATTTCTCAAAGTGGTAGGAGAGATAATGCTGGCAATTCTCGAGGAATTGCGAAAGGTAATGATAGAGGAACTGCGAGAAATAACAACGGGAACAGACCAACAAATTCTCGTGGCGTTGCAAAGAAGGACGATAGAGGTTCGGCGAGAAATACTAACGGTAACAGACCGGCGACTACTCGTGGCGTTGCAAAGAAAGACGACAGAGGTTCGGCGAGAAATACAAACGGAAACAGACCGGCGACTACTCGTGGCGTTGCAAAGAAAGACGATAGAGGTTCGGCGAGAAGTACGAATGGAAACAGACCGGCGACAACTCGTGGAGTAGCTAAAAAAAGTGATCGAGGAACTGCCAGGAATTCGAAAGGAAGCAGACCGGCAACCACTCGTGGTGTAGCTAAGAAAAGCGATAGAGGAACTGTAAAAAATTCAAACAGGTCTTCATCAAGTCGTGGAAATGTGAACAAGAGCGGATCCAGAAAAGTTGTTGCCAGAAATAGTGGCTCAAGAAAAGCACCTCAAGCTAAGCGTTCGCAGCAAAGAAAAAGTACGGCTTCTAGAAGTAGCGGTAAGAATGTTCAACGAAGTACAACGAATCGTTCTTCAAGACAGACGAGTGCAAAAAGAAGCACAAGTTCCAGATCAAAGAGTGTTAGCCGAAGCGGATCTACCAAGTCCAAGGCAAATACTTCAAGAAGAGGAAGAGGAAATTAAGAATTTTTGGTTGGTTAGTTAGAAACCCCTGTTAAACATCTTGTTTAGCGGGGTTTCGCTTTTACAGAGGTTATGGTCCTATCTATCAACTTTGCCATAGTGCGCGTAAGTTCCCTCCTGCTATATTTTTCAATGCCTTTAGAATCTATCGTCAGTGAAGCATTTTTATATTGACGATACTTTTTTAAAATATAATTTTTCAATGCTTGCTTATCTGAAGTGGTAAAATACTCTCCACTTTCTGTTTCATCAACAATAGCCTTAACATCACTACCCCTTGGCCCTAAAGCTATAATGGGTCTTCGCGCAGCCAAATATTCAAATAGCTTACCGGGAATGATAGATCGGGTTTCGACGCTATCAATTTCCACTAACAGCAATAGCTGAGCATTGTGTTGTATTTGAATCGCTTCAGAATGGGTAACATAGCCAAGGTTCTCAAGACATTCAGATAGACCGAATTCCTCTATACTACTAAGTATTTCCTCGCTAATTGTTCCGGCGAGTTTAATTTTAAGGTCCGTTAGAAAATCGGGGGTTTCTGAAGAAATTTCAGACAGAATATGCCAAAGTATCAAGGGGTTTCTCTCACTTAATAAAGAGCCTACATGTGCTATCGAAAAAGTTTTATCTAAAACAGAGAGAATATCTTCGGAAATCTCAAAACCATTTGTAATGATCTCAATAGGTCTCTCAGTAATTTGTTGAAATTCTGTCTTTGTTGTGGGGCTTGTAACCACAATCGCATCTGCCGCGTTAAGCACTTTTGACTCCAGCTGTTTATGCTTTCTTTCTGAAGCAGTGGTTAATTGAAGTGACTTGTGATAATGTATTGTAGTCCATGGATCTCTAAAATCGGCAATCCAAGGTAATCGAAGATCGCCCTGTAGTCTTTGTCCGATAAGATGAAGACTATGAGGCGGTCCCGTGGTTATAATCGTATCAACGGCGTTTTCCTTTAAATAATTCTTTAAAAATGCTACGGAAGGCTGCACCCATCCTACTCTGGCATCTGGTATAAAGAAATTCCCTCGAACAAATAACATTATTTTTTCGAGAATGGTTTTTTTCTTTTCTGAAATGATCCCACTGCTAATCTGCTTGGTTTTTTTCTTTGAAAATAATCCCGCGAGTTTATAAGGTTCCTTGATTGGAAACTTTATAATTTCAATATCTGAAGGTATTTCAGCAGCAAAAGTACTGTCAGTTAGAGGATAATGCGGATTTTCAGGAACGTAAACAATTGGTTCTACCCCGAAATCCCGAAAGTATTTAACGAACATCAACCATCGTTGTACCCCCGGACCACCGGCCGGTGGCCAATAATATGTTATTATGAGCGCCCGCTTCATTATGAAGGAGCCTTTGTTTCAGATTGTCTGCTCCTGTAGATGTAGAAAAGTCCGCCCAACAATATCAACCCAAATAAAATGCTACTCGCTAAACTAATCGTACTTCCTGTTTTAATAACCTTGGGTTCAAATATAAATTCAATCCTGTTATTACCCGGAGGAATCGTCATCGCTCTAAGCGTATAATTCGCCCTGAAGTATTCGGCAGGCTCTCCATTGATGTAAGCATTCCATCCTTTTGGATAATACACTTCAGAAAATATGGCCAATTGTGGCGATGTAGTTGAAGTTTCGTACACCAGTTTTTGTGGATTATAATTTACTAATTCTATTGTAGCGGTACTATCTCTCTGGATTTTTTCAGTAGGAATATATTTTAAAAATTCCTTTCTGATTACG
>CBDUGY010000060.1:0-16641 GCA_965367015.1 uncultured Ulvibacter sp. | reverse complement strand
GGTGAAAAATAATTGGGGATACACAATTCAATAAATTCCATCTCAATGATCGCAACCGCCATACATCCACTGCTATCCGTGACAGTAACCGTATACGATCCTGTTTCTCCTATAATAAAGGTGTTAGTACTACCCTGATCTACATCATTTAAAGTAAATTGATAGTTACCGGTACCACCGCTTGCATTGGCTACAATTTCATTTAAACCACCTTCTGTTAATACAAGAGATAGTGGTGTAAACTCTTCAATATCGAAGAAGTCTGTTATTTGCTCACAACCGTTACTATGTCTCACCGTGATATAATAATCGGTACCAGGGGGTAAGTCAGTAAATACATTACTACTCTGGTACGGACCACCATTTAGTGAATATTCTAATTGCGTAGGATCAACTATTGTTTCGTCGATGATAACCGTTACAATATTGCTTACATTATTATCGGTACATTCATAATCGACTTCAACAACGGGCTCTAAAAGCACCGCTTCAGGAAAAGTTATATTCCATTCAGACTCACATCCTAGGCTATCTCGTACATAAACAGTATGATCGCCACCTCCTAAATTGGTAAATTCAAATTCGGTTTGATCAATAGCACCCGTTGTATACGGACCGTTGTAATCATTTAAACTAACGCTATAAGGGGGAATACCGCCAATGATGTCGATATTAAAAGAACCATTTCCATCACCGTCACAAATTTCCGGGAAGATCGAATCCGGAATGATAGATAGAATAACAGGAAGCGGTTCCGTAATAGTGAAATCGAAAGTTATATAACATCCTAATTCATCTTGTACGATAACGGTATAATTACCTGGAGCTAAATTTGTAAATACGTTAGTGTCGAAAAATTGATCCAATCTTGGTGATATAGCATACTTAATAATTCCGGTACCACCAGAGGCAAGAATTTCTATAATTCCATTATTCTCTCCGCTACAGATCACATTAGATACGTTAAAATCGGCTTCCAACGCAGTATTAGGTTCTGTTATAGTAATAATATCGGATGTAGCTTCACAATCGCCACTTTCAACATGTACTACATAGGTACCAGCAGGGAGACCGGTAAATACACCCGGAATAATCTGAACGACAGGTATTGTATTACCCATCGTATCTAGTAATGTGTATATGTAATTTCCAAGACCACCTTGGGCGGAAGCATTAATAACTCCTGTATCATCTCCAACACAATTGATAATTGGATTGGTTGAATCCAGATTTATGGTTAACGGAGGCAGAGATTCAATAGTAATCTCATTAGATACACTCGAAATACAACCGTTACTGTCTTTCACATAATACATATAGGTTCCTGGAGGCATACTAAAAGTTACTGAAGTCGCAAACGAACCTAAAATCGGTGTAAAAGTTATATTATCACTATATGTGTATGGTCCTGTTCCACCACTGGCACTTAGTGTTAGAGTTGATTCTGTTAGACACGTTTGTGTGGAAGCCACTACAAGATTTGGAAGTATAGGCGTAGGTTGATCAATTACTATATCTAAAGAAGTTAATTGGCATTCATAAGGATCTGTTATTGTTACTGAATAAACTCCCGCTCCCAGATTACTAAATACATTAGATGACTGCGGTCCGGAAACACTGGCAATGGGTGAAATCGTGTTTAGAGTATATGAATAGTCAACTCCAGCTCCACCGGTAACATTCGTTATTATAATTGAAGCATTTTGATCACCGAAACACGCTAATACATTTGTATCTGCCGCAAATGTGGCATTGATTGGTTCTGGCGCTAACAAGGTTATCGTTTCCGATTCAATACATCCTTGTGAATCTCTTACATTAACCGTATATGTTCCAGCTCCAAGACTGGTAAATACGTTGTTTGAAGAGTAGGGTACCGAAGCAGCACCCGTTAATTCATATTGGTATGGGCTGGTTCCGCCGCTTCCTGTTGCGGTTATAGTACCTTGATCGTTAGAACATGTCACATTCGAAGTTTCATTCGCTGTAAGAGCTAAAGGAGTTGGTGGGGATTCAATGTTCGCTACATTAGAATTAGTCTCACAAAAAGGAGTTTCAGTTTCAATTACATTCACACTGTAGTTTCCTGCAGCTAATCCTGATATCAATTGTGGATCCGACAATGTGTTGGTTGCAACTGTACCGCCTATTGGAGTCCCTGCACCATCGAGTAACTGATAGGTATAGTCTCCCGAATAGCCACTTATAGTAAGTTCTAATTCCCCATTGGTATCACCAAAGCAATTATTGTTTGCTGATGGGATTAACAAGGCCGAAATCGTATCGTAAGGATCAACATCGTAAGGTAATGTTAAGAAATAGCATCCTGTATCTATATCGTTCACTTGGAAATAGTATGTTCCAGGACCGGTTATATTAAAGACATTCGATGCTTGAGGCGCTCCACTAGGAAGCATTTGATACGTGAAATTTCCTGAACCACCACTAACATTTATAGTCACCGTACCTGTATTATTACAATCGATGGGTGTGCCAACTGAAATTGCGGCGGCAGTTATCGTAGGTAATGGATCGAGAACTACTGTATTGGTTGCGATGCAACCATTATCGTCTTTCGCATAAACCGTAATATTTTGAGTAGCACCTGTGTCAACAAACTCAAACGTGTTGGTAGTAAAATAATTAGTACCATTTACGCTGTATGTGTATGGCGGTGTACCACCTACTTCTGTAATGGTCACAATAGCGGTAACTACAGTATTATCCGGTGCGCAAGCAAAATCTGTTGCTGTTCCGGAAACCTCTAAAAGAGTTGGCTCATCTATAATAACATCATCAATAGCAATACAATCTCTACCTGATGTTACACGTACCGTATACGTCCCGGCAGGCAATCCCGTAAAGACATTGGAAGTTTGAGCAGGAACTATAATTGGTGCGATTATCTCATAGGTATATACAGGATTATCATTTCCAGGTAATAATTCAACAGTAATGGTTCCATCACTGGCACCATTACAGCTTACATCATTCACTGAGGTATCAAAGGTGACTGGTGTAGCAGCGTCCAATGTTACATTGATATCTGTTGAGCACGTAGTCACTGTATCGGTTACAGTAATAGTATAAGTTCCTGAAGGCACGCCGGAAAAGACGTTTCCTGCCAGTACAATTGATGGTGGGTTCGGACTAATAGTGTAGGCATAGTTTCCTGTTCCACCGATAGCTGATACTATAATTTCTCCATCATCATCATCACAAGTTGGAGTAGCGCTAATAGTCGCTCCCAATCCTAGAGGTGCTTCGATTAGAACATTCACCGTATTACCACAACCATTAGCGTCTCTTACTATTATCGTATGGTTTCCGGAATTTAAATTCGTTATCGTGAATGGTGGTGATTGTGTTTGAAATGCTCCTCCATCAATACTAAAACTATACGGCGGAATTCCTGCCGAAGTAAGTGTTACATCAATTTCAAACTCACCTTCATTGGCGGTACATTGATTCGTTACCGAGGCATCTATTACAGCTGAAGGGTCCATAGGTACAACGACCACCGGACTCGAAATGACACAACCATAAGCATCTACAACGTGCACATAATAATTACCGGCATTTACATTAAAAACACTCGCACTCGCCCAAGACGGATCTGTTGCCGGCGGGGAGGCAGGAGTTGTTGTTATTTGATATAAATACGGCGCTGTTCCATTTTGTGCAATCGCGCTCACAACACCAGAATTCGCATTACAATTTGCGTTTTGATCTACCGATACAGATAACTCAAGTAATATGGTCGATTCGGTTATATTGAATGGGGTGGTAACTACACCACAACCGGCATTAGGGCCTGAAGTTTCAGAAATCAAAACGTAATAGCTCCCGAAGGGCAACGGACCTAAGTTCGTAACCGAAAGAGTACCTCCGGCCGGTACAACACCTGAACCACTAATACCCGTTGTCATTAGAGATAAGGAGTCGAAAATTTCATAATCTACGTTTACTGCCGAAGCGTAGATACTATTTATGTCGAAGGATACATTACCATCTGCGCTTCCGGTACAGGTAATATTATTCGCACTAACTGCAGTGGCAGTTAATGTAGAATTTGTGGGTATAGGGGCAGTTGCCGGTTCGTAGTAACTACACATGGTAGATTCATCATATACAATAAATGTATATGTTACTCCCGGAGTCAAACCGGTAAAAGTTGCCGATTGGCTTCCCGGCGGACTTTCTGGTATCCAAGATCCTGGTGGATTCGGATAAACAGATATTGGTCCTTGATAGATAGAGAACCAAAAAGGTCCCGTACTACCTAATGTAGAACTCACTGTGACTATGGCTTCTCCGCCTGTGGTACAATCGACTGTAGATTGTATATCTATGTCCAAATCATCTGGAGGTGATGCTACTAAGATATTTTCAATTAAAACTGAACAACCATTCGAATCAATTACAATTATTTGATATAGACCAAAATCAATTACATCGAAGGTTACAGGAGCTGTTCCCGGAACATTTAACACTGAGCTGGAATAACCATTAGAACCTGTTACGTAATAATCATATGGTGGGACACCACCTACAGTACTATTAATTATGATTTCTCCTTGAGAAATACCTCCGGAAGTACAGGTAATATCAACTACATCATAATCAACAATGATGGGATCCGGTTCAGTGATTGTTATTGTATCTGTATCTGTACATGAATTTGCATCAGTTAAGGTAATGGTATAAACACCCGCTGGAAGTCCGGAAGTTTGAGTTCCATAATTAACACCGGTAGTATCGTTGTTCACGTTAATGACGAATGGGGGAGTACCCACGTTTGGATCGTAGGTTACGTTAATCGCACCATTAGAATCACCATTACATAGAATAGGTTCAGTTTGTGTTATAACATCTAATGCCGGTAAAGAAATAGGTTCTACAGTGATGATATTCGATTCGGCAATACAACCACTGGCGTCTATCACCTGGAATTGATAGTCACCTGGTGTTGACGTAGAAAACGTAAATGGTGATCCCGTAGCTCCTAAAGAAGTGTATGGTCCACTATTTATCGATACTTCATGTGTGAATGGAGCGGTACCTCCAGAAAAAGTACCGGTAATAATCGCATCTGGTGAAGCAGTACAATTAAGGACTTGGGTTAATACTGCACTTAAAATCAGTTCCGGTGCGATAATTTCGGCAGGCAATGTTACTTCACAACCCAGTGCATCCCGAACTATAATTATATATGTTCCCGGCGTTAAATTATTGAAAATATTACTTGGTCCGAAGGGTCCGCCATTGATATTAAATTCAAATGGAGCTTGGCCCGAGGTAACCTGAACTTCTAGAGTGGCAGCATCATTAGTATCATAACAAACATCGGAAGTAGCAAGGATATTAGCCATTACGGGATCCGGAATGGTAAGATCGAAAGTTTCCGAAGCAATACAACCATTAGAATCTTCTACAGCAGCTGTGTATGTTCCAGCTTGCGTTAAACCTGTAAATGTATTACTGGCTTGTGGTGGTAATACCGTAGTATCGGGTAGGGTGAGGGTATAAGTATTTCCACCCCAACCACCGGTTGCATTTATAGTAACACTTCCGCTTTGCAGACATGATATAGGATCTACGGAGAGTGTAATAGCTAAAGCAGCAGTTGGCTCATTAACAGTAACAGAGGTTGTTGCTTCACAGTTAGTGTTAGTGTCGGTTACAATAATTGTATAGACACCGGCAGCGAGTCCTGTTAAAATTACAGGCGAAGTTCCCGCAACCGGGGCGCTCCCATTGATAGAATAAACGAAACTGGTCGATCCTGACACAATAAATTGAACTGATCCATCCGAATTTCCAAAACAAGTAACATCACTAATCGGTTGGCCAGTTACGGTCATTGTTGGAAGTGGGTCTATAGAATAGGATTCACTGTATGTACACTCATTGGCATCCTTAACTTCAAAAGTGTATGTTCCCGGAACTAAGCCGAGGAAGGTATTCGAAGTTTGATAAGGTGTTACTGCTGTAGCCGGAGCAATAATTCTATATTCAAGAGGCGCAACACCACCTGTAGTTGACGTTATAGTGACGTCTGTCGTGTTCGTTGGACATGTTAGTGGGGTATTGCTAAAATTTAAATCGGTTGGCGGATCCAATGGTGGAATCGTAATCTCGTTAGTGACTAAAATACATCCATTCGCATCTTTGATCGTAATTGAATATGTTCCCGCTGTTAATCCTGTGAAAGTCGGACTAGCTTGAAAGTTTACACCGTCTATACTATATGTATAAGGAGGTGTTCCCCCGGATACATTAATCGCCGTGATCGAACCAAGACTAGTACATGTGTAAGGTGATACTAATTCAGCAGTTCCCGTTATTGGAGTTACCGAATTAATGGTCACTGTTTGTGGGATTGTCTCACAGACAGCTCCCCCATAGCTGTATTCTACTACTATATTATAAGTTCCAGCAATAAGTCCGGTAAATACATTAGAGTTAAAATAGGAAGCTCCACCATCGATGCTAAATCGTAATGTATTTCCATTTGCTGCCGTTACATTGATGGTAATAACTCCGGTATCGCCGGGATCGGCACATAATATATCTTCGGTGGTTACCGTAAATTCTGGAGGAAGAGCCGCTTCAACAACTATGGTTGTTTCAGCAGTACAATTATTAGAGTCAACAACGGTAATATTGTAAACCCCTGCAGAAGTAACTACTACCTCAGGATTGGTTTGAAAGATGGTAGTACTATTTATAAAATAGAAATATGGCGGGGTACCTCCGCTTGGGTATACCGTAATTTCACCATCGGTACATGTTAAAGGACGAGTGATCGCTGCTGTTACAGTTAATATAGGCGGTTCTATTATAGTTATGTCCTCGGTATGGAAACATCCATCATCAGTTTCAACATTAACCGTATAAGTACCCGGGTTTAAATTTGAGAAATTATAGTTGTTTGGAACAATAGGGCCCACGCTATTAATTAAGGTTGCACCTTGATAGAGTGAGAAGTAATACTGGGGATTGGCATCGTTCGCCGCCAAATAGATATCTCCTTTATCACCATGGCAAAGGGGTTGGTTGATGATTGTAGATACGGTGAAATCCCGCGCTCTAACCTGAACATCTGGAACAGTGAAAATACAGGGGTTTCCGGGAATGCCGACTTGTCTTATATAAACAGTGTATAATCCAGGCGTTGCAATTGTAAATACGTTACTCGTTTGCCAGTTTACGTTGTCAATACTATACTCATAACCACTGGGTACATTACCCACGGTAATACTTCCGGGAGTAGTACAAATAATATCGGTTACTGTAACTGTAGGGTTTAATAAGTTTTGGTATACATTGAAATAAAACTGATTGAAACATCCTCCCGGGTAGTTGATTGTTAATCGAAACTGACCGGCCGTGGTCACCGTGTAATCTTGTCCTGTAGCCACTTGATTCCAGGTACATGTATTGTTTTCGTTGGCACAATCTGAATTTCCAACCGGGGGACAACTACTCTCATCTAATTGTTCCCAAATAATTGAAGATGCACCACCTAAGTCGACGTGAAGCTCTCGGAAATCGTTGATACCACAAAGGTATAAGTTCGGGAGTTCTTTACCATCATTCGGACAAATAACCACTTCATCGGCGTAAGGAATAATTGGATTGGTGATATTGCTACCATATAAAATCACATTATACTGCTGAACTATGGATCGGCATGGAGCTAAAGCCGTATTGAATGAATAATAGGTTCCTGTAGCGGTAACAGTAATGGTTTGCCCTGTACCAATCACCGGAGTTCCTGTTGGACTGGTAGACCATGAATAGGAGTCGTATCCATCTGCTGCGGTTAAATCAATACTGGTTCCACATAAAATTTCGTCCTGCTCAAATACACAATCATCCAGATCTGCTAAGAAGTTAGTGGCTTGAGGGGAAATAAGGCAACCCGTATTTGTGCTATAACTGGGGTCATCAGTAATAATAAACGTTGGGTTAAGCGTACCCTGGTAAGTAGCATATGCTTGATTATTTATCACATTGGAACAGGCAACAGCGAGCTGTTGACAAGTATCTACAACGTGAGCCTGTATCCTGATCTCATAAACAGGGTCATTTTCTTCTACTAAATAATTCTCAATATCGAAGATTAATTCACGAGTTACAGGATTGTAACTCGACACCGTTACACCTGCCGGTAATGTAAGACCTGCCGGATAGTCAAAATTAATATTGATGGGGAGTATATCTCTAATCGAGAAATTGGTAGCATTATCGTTTCCTGTATTCTGAAAGCCTATTACATAATTTAACTCCTGACCTAAATTGACTGTCTGTCCGCCAATATTATTACCAAATTCGTCTTCAACAATTTTTGTTAGAACAATATCAGGCTCAATGATTTCTACAGCGAAAGCAAAGAAATATTGAAAATAAGTATCTCCGCTGGTTTCTACCCTTACGGTTGCTGAGGTCGCATCATTAGCAATGACTGTATTGCCGGGATTGGGGACATTCATAACTCCGGTATCGAATCCCAGTGTATTGGTACTATTTGGATTTCTATTGTTTACGGGTAAAGCACTCAGCTGTGTTACCGAACTATTAAAGAAATTGTTAACGGGACGATCTGTGGCGGAAAGATTCGTACCATTTATTTTTAATCTATCTCCGGTAATAGGTTTGTCTCCTTCTAAGGTTGCAAACGCAAAGTTCGCGCGTACAGGAGCTGGAGAAGGTACCGTTCTGAATCCTGAAATAGGAATATCGAGATTTGTATTACCGCCCGGCACACTAATTGCGCTAAAACCGTCGAAACTTGTAATGGATTTCCCCGGCAGTGTAGGATCTTCATATACAATAAATAATGACCACCCGGCCGAATATCCTGTACCGTTACGTGGATTAAATGTACCTGTTTCACCCAAAGCACTCGAGACATTTGCCACCGTGTAGGTACCAAGATCGGTACCTAGTCCGGTTACGATTGATGTAACATCGGCATAACAAGCATATGGAAAACTATCACCACCATCTACTGAAGTGCCATTCGCATCAAATATTACTGTACCGGTAATGTTAACATAACCACCGGTAGGACCTTTCATTTTAACAGTTGTAATGGGTTCAGCACCACTGGTAACTGCTCCCCAATACAATCCGGCATATCGTATAACATAGCAATTCGGATTAGGAATTTCCAAATCGGCGCTCGAAGAGCTAAAAGTTGTTGGGTCACTATCAATATCAATATATTGCATATCGACATTGTGATTATAAACAGAATTATTATTGAATGGATTATTATCAGGCCCCAAAATATTATTTCCAATTAAAACAATATCACCTTTAAGATCTTGATCAAATCTTGGGTCGAATGGCACATAATTTTGGGCATACATTTGTAGACCTAAAAATAGGACGGTAAGAATTAGGGTAATTCTTCGGATAGTAGTTTTGTTCATATCAACTGATTTTTTTCGATCCTATATACTCCCAGAATCATTTCAGTAGGAGGGGGGCCGGGGACTTTTTATCAATCATATTAATTTTCAATTTTAATTATTGACATCTTTGTAGTATATGGTTTACTACCTTTTAGTTTTATAGCGTCGTTGGCTTCCTCAATGGAATCCACTGTTAATTCATATATGTAATATTTACTTGTATTTACATTATAGAAATAATTCACTTTGTACACTCCTGAAGCAATTGCATTTCTAACAAAATCATCTCTCTTTTCGGTGTCACTATGTACGGCAAGGATTAAATAGTATCCATTTTGTACATTCTCAACATTCTTTAGGATTTGAATATTCTTACTTTGCTCTTCACCAAAATCAAAATCCTCTGTTTTTAGTGGTGTAGTACTTAATTCGGTATTTTGTTTCAAGAAATTTAATCTTGCCATATCCTGACGGAATCGATCTTCCTCATTATCGAAGGACGCTCGTTTAATTCTACGTTTACGTTCAAAATCGGTTGCGATGGAAATTTGTTCTAAACTTGAAACCAAGGTTTCTCTAGACCTTACCGCTTTTTCTTGTTCAGCTTTTAGCTTGGTTAAAGCATCTCTGTAATAAAGGTTAGTAAGATCATTCGGATCTTTAATCAATTTTACTCTGTCTTCAAGCAATGTTTCTAATTGCTTAATTTTTTTCTTTTGTGTAATTATAATTTCATCCAATTCTATTTTTAGGATTTCAATCCGATTGTTCTCTTCAGTGATACTTTTAAAAGCTTTGGGCTCCACATAGATGCCTTGTTCACTTAGATCATTCTCTCTCTTCAAATCTTTCAAATCCTTATCTTTACCAGCGATCACAACGCTTAATTGCTCAAGTAGCTGGGACTGTTCTTCTTTCGAATCTTCTGTTTGCTCAACTAAAGCAATAATAGACTGACCTATCTCATCCTCCGGATTTTTATACAATTCCTCTGCTTCTCTTTTCTCGGCTACCAATCTGGCTTCTTCTTCGGCTTGAGCCTTCGCCAGTGCTTCTGCATCAAGTATTGCCTGTTGTTCGGCTTCTACTTTTGCCAAGGCCTCGGCATTCAATCTTTCTTGTTCTTTAACTTCGGCTAGTAGTTTAGCCTCCGCTAAAGCTTGGGCGTCTGCTTTAGCCTTGGCAGCTGCAGCTAGTCTTGCCTTTTCATCGGCCTGGGCTTTTGCCAATGCTTCAGCTTTCAACCTTGCTTGTTCTTCGGCTTGAGCCTTTGCCAATGCTTCAGCTTTCAACCTTGCCTGTTCTTCGGCTTGTGCTTTTGCCAGAGCCTCCGCTTCAGATGTTTGTGATGTATCCTCTTCTGTTGCAGTTTTTGCTATTGCATCTGCTTCCGCTCTCGCTTTTTTATCGGCTTCGAATTTTATCTGTGCTTCCGATTTTCCAATATTTTCAATTTCAGTTAGAACTTCGGGTTCATCATCTTCAGGCTCATTGACTAAAGCGACCTTCGGTTTCGCTATCTTTTTTCGATTATTTTCGAAAGAAATAAGCCCTGCGATCTCATCATCATTACCAACTTCGAAATAATTATTATTTTTAAATCTATACGCTAAAGTGAGCTCGTGAGATGATCCGAAGTTAGCTAAGCCACCAAGGGATTTCTCATAATTATATTCAATGGCTATTTGAGTAGTAATATTAAGACCAAGCCCTGCTGAAGCACCGTATAATGTATTATATCCTCCTTGAACCCAAAAACCTTTTGGTACTGTGAGCATTGCAGATCCCGAAAATACTGTGGTGTCTTGTCTTAGTTCTGCTCTTCCCAAGGCTGAAAATTTACTGTCTTCGAAAAAACCATAGCTATAGAGGTAACCCGTGTACATTAAGTGTCCTTGAATACCTTGCTTCGGATTCTCTCCAATAAGTTTAGAGGAATTGAAATTATAGGTTACCAGATTGTTTACAGTTACCCCGAAATCCATAAAACCACCACCGTAGCTTATGCCAGGGCTTACAACCATAAGGAAATTAGACGGGATTGTATTTAAAGATGGGTCTGGATCATTTGTAATGACTCTTCCGCTATTGATACCGCTTTTATATGCGCCAATGTTTAAACCTAAAGTTAGATTGCTTTCACGCGCTAAGGCGGCATTATAAGCGAAATTTACCATCCCACCAAAGGCTGTGAGCACACCATAATCTTGTTGAAAAACTCCGATTCCTACCCCAATATTCTCCTGAAGTCTGCCAGAAAAACTCGCCGAATAGGTTTGTGGTGTATCCTCTAGCTCGAGCATTTCAGTTTTGTTGTAAATAGTTATGTACTTGTTCTGTTCTCTTACAAAGCTAAAAGTTGGACTTAATGCAAACCTGTTGAAAGTCATTGAATTACGTATAGGTAATTCAAATCCCACTACACCGTCTTCAGTTTGTGAAGAACACAGCTGAACGATGAATAATAGTAACAATATGGATAGTAATATTGTTTTCACATTATTTAATTATGGTTATTGCACCTTTTTTTATTTCCAGATCGGGTGTTTCGATAACATAATAGTATACCGAGTTTACCGGCCCGGAATTAAGCTCGTCTTGTGGCCAATCGTTTTGATATTCATTGGTTTGAAAAACCATTTGTCCTTGACCTGAGAATATGGTAATTTTGGTATTTGTTCCAACTACATATTTCGTAGGTATTACCCAGTTATCATTGACGTTATCACCATTGGGGCTTACTAAATTCGGGATATTTTCAACTTCTGGGAATGGATCTATTTGTTGTATTATTTCAAATGTCGACTCTGTAAAGGCTATGCATTCTGAATTTTGATACACAAATACTTTATAATCTCCGAACTGAGTCGCACTATAGATATTGGTAGTTGCATTCGGGATAAGCTCTTCATTAAAATACCATTCGAACTCCGGATTAATAGCCGTAGTTGTAACCGTCACGACTAATGTGTCTCCGGCCTCCAGCATATTTACGGCGGGAACATCGATATTACTCGAGAAGTCTCCGTTATTTAATTCTATTGTTCCGTAGGCAATGCACTCGCCCGAAATTACCTTTACTGAAAAAGTTCCGGATTCATTAGTTTGATACGTCATTCCGGTTGCGCCGGGAATAACATTTCCATCCTTTGACCATTCGTAACTATTTCCGGCCATGGTACTTAGTGTAGTAGGGCCTTCATCGGCACAGAATGGATTTCCCAGGCTCGATATAATGGTAGTAGTGGTAGTTTGTCCGGAAGTGGCTTCAGTGACGGTAACACGATTAGAAAACGAATTAGAGGTACAACTGCCATAATTTGTTTCTACGAAATAAGTACCATCGGTTGAAACTGCCAGAGTTGGTCCTTCAGCAACAAAAACCGAATTCGTTGCACTCGTTTCTTTATACCAATTGAAGGTTAGTGATGGGTAGATTAAGGGGGATATGTTATTTCCTACACCAGGATTATCTATTGTTAATAAATAACTACTATTGGGGCAGTAGGCAGCTGTTGACACCAAATTGTTTATAGAAAAGGGTGTGTCGTGTAATTTATAATATGCTGCAAATGCCACTGATGGAGAACTTGAAGCTACAGGACCTGTACTTTTAATTTTTATTCTATATCCCTCACCTCCTATATATGTAGGTAACGAAAAATTAAGGGTTGCAGGTGAAACAGAAACCGATCCGGGAGCAGACATATAAAGAATCTCTGAATTTGAGAAATTTCCATCGGCATCAGATAGTTCGACAATAAACTGATTGGATGGGCTTAGAGCGCTCTCCGGTGTAAAGATAAAGGATACACCATAAGTGTTAAACGATTCGCTTGCACAGGCTTGAGTGAATTCCAAGTTAGGGGTGCCAATAACGACCTGTGCCTCTGCCTTAGAATTTAAGGAGAGACAAACTATTCCTAAAAGGAAATAGAGAAAATTTAGCGCGGCTTTCTGCATTCAGTATTATTTTGGGGTCTTAATACTAAACAAGACTGAAATTCAACTATTCGACAGTTTATGTATATAAAGTAGAACTTTTTGGTTGTTTAGTGTAAAAAATTTATTCTCGATCCGGGTCATTAAGTGCTATTATTTTGTTGATTTTTAGTCTAAAGTCTGGGTTCCTAGAACTTTTAGAGTCTATAAATGTTTCTCGATCAGAGCCTTTCGAATAGACATTAAAGAAAGAACTATTTCCATACCAGTTCTCCAAATCTTCATTGTTAGATACATTTTCAGTGAAAATATTTCCGCGAGAATTATTGAAATACATTCGTGTAAACTTTATTTTCTGTAGGTTATCATTGTTTATTTTGATATCCTGATCTAAAATAACGGCCGGATTAAATCCAGAAATTACACTGTTATCCATGCTTAATGAGGCATCTTTTGCTATATATATAGATTCTTTTACCAGTCCCACATCAATATCTGCGTTAATATCTTCGCTTTGATTAAGCAGCGTTATATTTTGAGCGTTTACCAATGTTTTACTTTTGGTATGATCTACCTGTGTTTCATCACTATAAGATGCTATGTGCATACTACTCGCACCACCCGGACCGGAGACATACGGGGATCTAACCGCTAAGGAGTTACTAATATTGACCTGAGTACCATAATCAAATTTATAATCACTTTGACTCGATCTATATGATACAAGTTTCTTTAAATTTAAATTTCCACCTTCTATTAAAAAGGAATTACCGGCGCAATAGCTTATCATTATATTCTCCACGACAGTTCTTTTTCCAACCCCGGCTAAGGTGAGTGCATTAAAGAATCCATGGTTTTTTGTTCTTTTTCCGGCGTATTCTATTCGTACATATTTTAAAATACCTGAATAGCTTTCAGTATCAGTTCCACCGTAGAGAAGACTTTTAGGAGATGAAGTATTTATCCCGTAAGCCAAACTCCATTGGGTTCCCACTTTATTGACCGGTGCTTCACCCAAGATTATAAGTCCACCCCAGTCTCCCTTTTTAGGATCAGGTCTATTCGAAGTAAAGATTATTGGATCGGTGATCGTACCTTCTGCGATAATTTTAGAACCGTTGGCAATAATTAGCGATGCTTTAGATTTATGATCGGCAAGGATTACCGTACCGCTTTCAATAGTAATTGTAGTACTATCGGTTACGAACACATCTCCTAGCAGGAGATAGGTCTCTCTTTTATTTAAAGTAATGTCCTGTGATAAGATTCCAGATAATATCTGGGTAGGCTCTTCGTATTGTTTAGTCCCGGGCTTAAATTCAGTCCAGTAACTTAACCAGTTTTCGGATCCGACGATTCCTTTTTCTTGTTGGGCATAAGTGCTACCAAAAAGACTAAGAAAAACGACCAATGTAAGGGGGCAAATTTTAAACATTTTAAAGTAGTTTTCGTTATAAGCATTTTTTAATTCACTCAAACCTAGACATATTTTCCATAAAGAGCAAATATATTCGACAAAATACATAGTTAAAATGTAAATAAAATCGATAAACGGTACAAAATGGTGAGTTTTATCTATAATTTTGTTAAAATTGAGCAATTCTTAGACCGAATTTCTGTAATTTTATCAGATAAAGTATTAAAATAATTAACATAATTTTTCAAGATTATAGTATTTTATCGATGATATTTGCATTTTGTAGAATAAATTTGTAACATTGTCAATAATTAGCATAACGCCCCCGAACTTAATACTAATAATTATGACTAAGAGTTTTAGAACCCCCGCAATTACTATTCTCCTATTATTATTTACACTAATTACTTTCGCGCAGAAAAATAAGTCTGAACAGACTATTATTAAAGGAGATATTAGTATTCAGAAATACCACGATCGCGACGACTTGGAAAGAATGAACAAGGGAACTCTCCTTGATCTTTATAATACACGTATCGAAATAATTATTAAGATACTACCTAATATTGCGTTTGCTACAAAACCCGGCGTAACTATGTCGTCGTTAGGAATTCCCGACACCAAAGAACATAGAAAAGCTCTGGAAGAAAACATTGAAGCCACTACGACCTATTTTGATGATACCATTAAATTTCAAAAACTGATTTTGCCTTATTCTGATAAATCAAGTTTGGTATCGGCTATACTTTTTTATGAAGAAACTCTAAAGGCGCTGCATACCTTTGATGAGTTTAACTAGATGTATAAAAATTACGTATCCTATTACAAATAACAATTGGAAATCAATTGCTATTAAAAATTCTTATGTTGATATCATTCCGATAAGCGAAGATTTCTTTTACTTTTAAATATAACTGTAAAACATGCAGTACTTTTACCTATTTCTCTAATTTTTCCAGCATTTTAATAGCGTTCCGATTATTCGGATTAAGGGCCAGGGATTTTTTATAGCTTTTTATAGCTTCGGAAGTATTTCCTAATACCATCTGTGACTCTGCATAACTGTCGTATGGATTGTCCCTATCGGGAAATACCTCGATACTTAGTTCAAAGACTTTGGCCGCATCGGCAGCATGCCCCTGATGTAATAATTTGTATCCCGCCACTATTAATTCAGTTTCATCTATATAATAGTCGGAGTCATCTTTATGCTCCCTATAGTACAATGTGCCCTCTTCAACACCATTCTCCGTTATAACCTCCGACATAAATTTAGCAAGTGGTTTCTTAGGAAAATCGTATGAAGTGTCCATCAAAATACCGGTAACGGCAGTAGTAATCGCGTTTAAATACGCTCTCTTTGTATTGTTCAATAAAATAATACTCGCTCTGTTTGTAGGTATTCTTGTAAATAATGCACAAAAGCCATCAATGCTCCCACTGTGTCCTATAGTTTGAATTGTTTTTGAGGTATTTCCGATAGGTTTTTCCTTAATTTCCCACCCATAACCATAATACCCGCCATAGCCCGGATCTGCAATGTGCTCAGTAAATATAAGTTTCAAATACTCATTCGGTAATAAACTCTCGTTGTATAAAGCCTGATCCAAGATAAAGAGATCTTCAACCGTTGAATACATATTACCAACAGCTATTATAGAAGACAGATCAATATAATTGGAATTGAAATACTCTCCAAATCCTTTAAAATAGCCTTTCGCTCTGTGTTTAGTTATTGGCCGGTGCTTTTCCATACCGGTATTCTTCATATCTAAAGGAGAAAGTATTTTTTCCTGTAAAACAGTTTCGTAGGTCTCTCCTGTAACTGATTCAATAATGTAGCCCAATACCATGTAG
>CBDUGY010000059.1:0-17227 GCA_965367015.1 uncultured Ulvibacter sp. | reverse complement strand
GAAATTAAAAAAATCATTAAAACTTATATGGATGCTGATGCCGCCAGAGTAGAGGTGAACAAAAATTCGCTTGTCAATGCGAATATTACACATCAGTACATAACCACTTCTATCAAGGAGAAAGTAAATTTGTTGGAAAAAATAATAGATAGTAGAGGCAAGGAACGCGGTATTATTTTTTGCCGAACCAAGGCAGGAACACAGAATCTAACAGAACAATTGAAGGATAAAGGATTTTCGGTTGCCGCGCTTGAAGGCGATATGCAACAGAAAGAACGTGAAAAAGTGATGCGTGCTTTTAAAAATGAAAGTCTGCAGATCTTGGTTTCAACCGATGTTTCCGCAAGAGGTATTGATGTTAATAATCTTGCATTCGTAATCCATCATCAATTGCCGGAGCAAGATGAGTATTATACACATCGTAGCGGAAGAACAGCCCGCGCCGGTAAAACCGGTGTTTCATTAGCTCTCATCCTGCCAAGCGAATTGCAGCGAATACACGAACTTCGAAAGGCTCTAGGGATACAATTTAAAGAAGTGTTTATTTAATCTCTCTTAATGCATTAAGGAGGTTATTTACGATATTAAGAAGACAGATTAGATAAAAGAAGCCGATACAGTCAATGCATCGGCTTCCATAAATTCTCTGTTTTTACCATTAACTTTCTTTCTGAATTATCTTAGCCACTGCCTCTACTTCGTCTAAAACTCTTAGTAAATTTCCGCTCCATAATTTTTCTATTTCTGCTTCAGAATAGCCCCTCTTTACTAATTCTAGTGTTACATTAAAAGTTTCGGATGCATCACTCCAACCTTCAATTCCACCACCTCCATCAAAATCGCTACTGATACCAACGTGCTCAATCCCCATCTCTTCAACTAAATAGTCGATGTGATTCACAAAGTCTGAAACATCTACAGCAGGAGGGAGGCCCGTCATTTTCTTTAATTTAGCTTTTCGTATTGGAACCATCTTACCAAGGAAATCAAAATACTTCTCTCGCTCATCTGAAGGTAACGCCATAACTTCTTCCCGTTCTAACCATTTTATGCCCATTGAATCTGCAATTTTCTTAGCTACTTCAACTTCAGTCTTTGCACGTTTTTCAAATTTCTCAGTATTTAAATAAGATGTAAAGGCTACAGTTTGTACGACACCACCATTGTCTTTCATCCATTGCAATTGTTCATCGTCTAGATTTCTACTGTGATCGCACAGTGCGCGCGCTGAAGAATGGGAAGCGATTATAGGAGCTTTACTGATCTCTATCATCTGTCTCATTGCTTCTTTTGAGGGATGAGAAACATCGATCATCATTCCCACCCGATTCATTTCGGTAATAACTTGCTTGCCCAAGTCACTCAAACCATTATGAAGCCATACATTATCTGCTTCACCTGTGTTACTATCGCTCAACTGACTATGACCATTATGCGCTAATGACATATATCGCCCCCCGAGATCATAAAACTTTTGAACATTTGCGAGATCTTTCCCTACGGGATATCCGTTTTCAATACCTATCATCGCCACCTTTTTACCGGAAGTTACAATCCTCCTTACGTCTTCAGAGGTTGTTGCCAGTTCAATTTGATCTGGTGCAATTTCTTCGGTGAGTTTGTGAATGGCCTCGAACTTCGACATGGCCGTTTTATAGGCTTTTTCAAATCCGCTATCGGTAAGCGAATCCTGCCCTGTGTAAACAATAAACCATGCAACATCCAAACCACCTTCATTCATTTTTGGTAAGGTAACCTGATTGTCCAGATCTTGCGTATAGTTTATGGTATCGGTAAAGTTTTTAATACTTATATCGCAATGTGTGTCGAGTGTAATCACACGATTATGAATTTCTTTGGCATAAGCAATTTGTTGTTCTTCAGTCATTTCGGATGCGTTCTTTTGGTCATTTTTGTTTTCCTGACATGAGATTAACGTTGCGAATCCAAAGAGTAGCAGGAAGGTTGATTTAAAGTATTTCAATAAAACAGAATCTTTACTCATGGTTAGTTTTTTTAGTTTCCAACCAAAGATAGATTTATTTTTTTAGACAAATAATTTTGGAAACTCAAAGAATCAATAAATTTTAAGGATTTTTCCTGTCCCAAATTGGGGTTTTTAGTGACGTAATTCGGGGGTTTTGTTTTTGCTGAAACTTTTTGTTGCCACTAATTTTGACTCAGATAATATTTAAATACAATGTCATGAAAGCAGATAGTAATAAAAATTTAAAAAGCGAGAACGATCTATTTATGAAAGAAGATGACTTCGCTCAGGAAACAGCCATCTATTTAGAAATTTCTTCAGAAGAATTTAAGCACGCTAATAACCTGATTTTGGCGGAAGTAGAACTTAAAAAAACGGTAAACCAATTTTTCTGGGAAGAAAACGATGCGTTTAATTATCAATAATAAAAAAACCGAACTTTAGTAATTCTAAAATTCGGCTTTTTCTGGCTTGGTTAATTGATGGTATTTAGGAAGCATATCGCTTTATCCTAATGTTAAGAGGATCATCATACAATTTGTAGATGTCCCTTACAGAATCAAGCATAGCGTCTTTACTCTGTAGCTCCATTTTTCTTCTCTTCTGAAAGTTTCTATGCATTTTCATAGTGATTGGGTTTTTTACTTGTCTTAGCGACAAATAGATTGTACTAGTTATGATCTTATAACTTATCTAAAACGTCGTTTGGCATTCCAACTGTAAGCTTTTGAAGTTGGTAATTTGCTGGTGATTTGATTGCTGTTTAAAGTTCTCATGATTGTTGTTTTTTGATTGATGAATAATTGATTGATTAATTGATTGATGAATGATAATTAAGAACAATACTATCGGTATCTTCTTTTGGAATTCCAACTATACGATTTTGAAGTTGGTAAAGAGGTCGTAATTTGATTGCTGTTTAAGGTTCTCATGATTTCTAGTTTTTTTGATTGTTACTATATAGACGACAGGAAATAAATATTGTTACAGTACTATGTATAACAAAGTAGTAATTTAACAAATAATTAACCAAATGGAACTTACCAATGAAATAAAAAAAGAAACCACGCAGTTTATGCGTGGCTTTATTATAGACTAACAATTATGAAACTTTAAAATCCGGGGGGAAGGGGGGCTGTTCCCGTTTCACTATTACCCATACTAACACTAATTGTGTTCTGCTCCTTGGTAATAAAATCATTACGATAAATCACCAGGTTTAAATATAGATCGATAGGAGTAGCTTGGAAAACTCCAGCAATTCGTGTATGAAATTCGGAATTGTTTATAAAAGCTCTTAAAAACCAGGTATTGGTTACTAAATTTTTATAAGCGTAAATTTGATAGCCTTCCACGTTATCTAAACTTAAGTTACTATGAGGCATAATATCGGTATCATCGGTACCAGGCTCTAAATAATAATATCCCTGCACCGCAACTATATATTTATCGATCGAAATTTTGGTGTCGTAATCTTGCAACCCATCTTTATTGAGACCTCTAAATATAAATTGCGCATAATTTAAAGGTCCGTACTTGCTTATATCTATATCATATCGAACAATATTATCGCTTGGGGAATCAATTAAAAATTTAGAATTTCTAATCCCTGTCACCTCTCCGGGATTTTCAAGAAACAGACTTCCATCCGATTTCGCATAACCTGCGATATCAAGTGTGCTTTGAGGATTATATTTATTAATACCAATCTGACACCAAACCGAATTAGCACTTAATATTAAACTAACAACTAAAATTATTTTTTTCATAATAAATATTTTTATTCTAAAACTGGGATTGATGATGCATCTCCTTTATTTTGTCCGCCTAAATCTGTTACAATAGTGGGTAAATGACGATAATATGATTTATCGTATACAATTAATGTGATATAGTAGTTGACCGAATCGCCAACGTTTAAATCGAGTGTACGGTTTCTAATTTCGAGATGCCAGGTACCACCACTGGTAAACGTATTTACCACAAAATTTCCAATCGATTTTCCAGAACCTAACCCATTAGTTCCTTTTTTGATGGCATCCCCTTCATATCTGAAATTCGCAACACCCACAACATATTTCGTTGAGTCGTATTGTAAATCTAAATCGGTAAGGTTATCCAGTGAGATGTCTGTAAACTCATAATTAATAACATTAACGGGGGCAACATTTAATTGATTTACATCAAGCACCTTGACTTCCCCGGCTGGAACAGAGTTCGTAGTTAACGTCACTAATTTGAAATTCTCATCTGTTGGACTAACAGTACCTAAACTTCTAAGGTAAAATGTATCCTGTACAAGAACATCCCCCGCAACATGAAAATCGGTTGTAGGTTCTGTAGTTCCAATCCCAACTTGAGCATTGGATATAAAGCAGATTAATATTGCAAAAAATGGTATAATTGTTTTCATAATAATTGGGGTATAATTTTAATCTATTATAGGAGTAAGTGCACTTCCAGTAGAGGAATTCAGCATTGGAATATCTATTACTCCAAATTGCTTCGACATATCCTTAGAAAAAATGAGGGTTTGAATAGTCCAAGTACCTATGGCATTAACATCCTTATTTGCAACCATCGGATAGTCTGCAATGATATGCCATTTATTTCCTTTAACGAACGTTGCGGTATAGGGTAAACTTGAATTATTAATTGCATTTGCTGTCATACTAATGTTCAACTCTAAATCGTATGAAGCAGAAATAACAATAAGCACATAATCTTTCGCATCAATGCCGGTGTCAAAATCTTTAACCCAATCTAATTCAGGATTTGTAATAACGTATTCTTGAACGTATCCAAGTGCAGCCCCTGTAGGGTTACTAACATCTAAGGATTTAATATAATTTCCGGAATTTTGTATCAGAAAAGTAGAAGTATCTAAATCTGTTAACGGATTAAGGGTTCCAATCTCCATTGATTCAGAAACTCTCATACTTCCGGCTACTTCCAAAGTTTTTCTGGGGTTGTCAGTATTGATACCAACCTGAGAAAATAATGCCGGACTTACGCATATAAATAATACGAAATAGAAAATAGCATTGCGGTAATTGTAGGTATTCATAAGTTAATCTTTTGGGTATTACAAAGATATAACCAAATACCATTACTTGGTGTTAAAGAAAAATCCTACACAGTGCTTTATAACGATTAAAAAATGTATTACATCGAAAAATTGACTGTTTTATTCAAAATATGTAAGAATAGACGGCGAATATATGTAGGAAATTAGTTTTTGTTTAACTTGGGCCTAAAGACATTAAAGCATTTGAATATGGTTATTCAAATGCTTTTTTTGTTGTGCTCTTTACTTACTAATTTTCTACATAAGGTGCTCCTGCAGCTCTTAGATCTTTATAAAGTGAGCTCAAATCACTTTGCAGAGCTGTAAGCTTTGAATTAATTGTGTTTAACTGGTTCTCAATTAACTGCATTGAACGCTTATGGGTATCGGTAGGACCATAGGTAGATCGCTCAATACCTCTGTAAACAGCGAACATTCGCTCACCAATTGTAGGCTTTGTTTTCTCCCCAATTTCCAGTTTCGCCTGATTTCCGTAGAGTTCAGAGTTTAATTTTACGAGTTCTTGTGAAATATCATGTAGTCGCTTGTCGAATTGTCCCGGTTTTGTTTCTGAACGCTTTAACGCTATTTCCATCGCCTTAGCTCGTTTTATTGATTTCTTAAGTTCTAACTCTACTTCCGAAACCTTATTCATAACAGATTCATAAGATCTGTAAAACGATGACACTTCCGGAAGTGAAGCACCTTTTAGCGCACCACTCCGAAGTGGTTTAACTTCAAAACTAATTGCTTCAGAAAGCTGAGTAACCTCTCCCTTGACTATCTTAGACAAAGAAGCTTTGTAGGTACCCGGAGGTGCCAGAAACCCCACAGGTTGATTTTCCGAAGGATTTACGTCTTCTTTTAATAAAATAGCACCCGCAGAAGGATATCTCAAGTCCCATGCAATTCTATGAAAACCGGCATCAGTAGGACCCTCTATTTTTCGCACCACCTGTCCTTGAGAGTTGGTTATTGTGATAACAACCTTTGGATCGGCTTCCATATTTTCAGCTTCGATCGCATCCCATCCCGGAAAGGGGACGTCTGCAGTTTTAATATTCTTTTCAGCTGCTTTTCTTTTGTCTTTCTTGGACTCAGACTTATTTTTTAAATAATAAGTAAATACTGCTCCGAAATCAGGATTTGGAGCTATATAATGCGAATCACCCATACTTCCTTTTCCATCTTCAAATTCTAGGTGTGATCGTGGCACAAACCACCAAGCATCTCTGGCAGGAAACAAAATTGCTTCTTGTTGCAAATTTTGCTTGCTTACACCTCTCAAAGCTGTATAGTCGTCAAGAATAAAGAATCCTCTTCCGAAAGATGCTGCCACCAGATCATTCTCTCTTCGCTGTATAGCCAGGTCCCGAAATGATATAGTAGGAACGTCACCTTGTAATTTAGTCCAGTGTCCACCCCCATCAACTGTGAAATAAACACCAAATTCTGTAGCTGCAAATAAAAGGCCCGGTTTTACATGATCCTGCACCAATCTCCAGACCAAAGTTCTTTTCGGGATATTTGAAGAAATCGACTTCCAGGTGCGTCCTTTATCTACACTCTTATATAAATAAGGATTATAATCACCATATTTATGATTATCTAATGCAGCATACACCGTATTCGCATCAAAAAGATCTGCCTTAATATCATTGACAAATGCTGTTGCAGGAACTCCCGGCATACTCCCTACATTAATTTTTCTCCAGTTTGAACCACCATCCTCACTTACCTGAATTAACCCATCATCAGTTCCCGCATAAAGCAGTCCTTGTTGTTTTGGAGATTCCGCAAGGGAGGTGATAGTGTTATAATTAGACATGGCCGAAACATCCCAAGGGGAATCCCATGATTGCTTTCTACCCATAATTGGTAATTCTATTCTTGACTCATTTTTAGTAAGATCTCCAGAAATAGCCGTCCATGAATCTCCTCGGTTATCGGATTTCCAAACGCGTTGAGACGCGAAATATATACGGGTGGGGGAGTGCGGACTAACTAAAATAGGTGAATCCCAATTGAAACGTTCATAATCTTCATTCGCGCCTGCCTGAGGTTGAATATCAATTACTTCTCCCGTCTTCATATCGATTCTTGAGAGTGTACCTTCTTGTCGTTCAGCATAGATAATATCAGGATTACCGGGTTCAGTTGCGGGCTGATGTCCATCCCAGTTGAGGACAACTCTCCAATCTGAATTTTGGATACCCTGCATATTATCGGTTCTCGACGGACCTCCTTGGGTACTATTATCTTGTGTTCCACCATATATATTATAAAAGGGCATAGCATCGTCAACTGCGACTTTATAAAATTGTGTTACAGGAAGATTTTCAACATAGCGCCATGTTTCGGTTAAATCGAAACTTTCATATAATCCACCATCAGTACCCACTAGTAAATAATCCGGGTCATCATTTTTAAAAGCGATAGCGTGATTGTCGCCATGTTTATTCTTTTCATTCATTCTGAAAAAAGTTTTCCCACCATCATCAGAGATCTGCATATTTGAATCCATCAAATAAAGTCTCTCAAATTGATGTGGAGAAGCGTATATTTCCTGATAATAATGTGGTCCGGTCGCACCTCCTACTGCATCCGATCTCTTTTCCCAGGTACTTCCTCTATCTTCTGAACGGTACACTCCTCCAGTCCTGCGGTCGAGCTCGATGGCGGCATAAACGATATCCGGCTGTTGCGGAGAAATAGCAAGACCAATTTTACCCATCCATGAAGTTGGCAGTCCATTTTTTAGCAATTCCCATGTATCACCACCATCTGTACTTCTATGGATGCCCGATCCGGGACCACCGCCCATATAAGCTGCGACAGTTCGATGACGTTGCCATGTAGCAGCATACATATGATCAGGATCGCGAGGATCAACAACAATATCTGTAACTCCAACCCATTCGGCATCGCCTAAAGTTTTTGTCCAGGTTTTTCCTCCATCGGTGGATTTATACAAGCCGCGATCGCCTCCTTTGCTCCATAACGGACCCTGCGCAGCTACTAAAATTGTATTGGAGTCGTCAGGATGTATTACTATTTTCGAAATGTGTTCCGAATTTTTCAATCCCATATTCTTCCAGCTGGCACCACCATCTTCACTTTTGTAAATTCCATCCCCATAACCCATGTGTCTTCCACCCACATTTTCACCGGTTCCAACCCAAATTATATTTGGATTGAGTGAATCTATTGTTAGACAACCAATAGAGTAAGAAGCCTCCTTGTCGAAGATAGGAGTCCATGTAGTACCGGAATTGGTCGTTTTCCAAACGCCGCCGGAAGCAACTCCGACATACCAGATATTTTCGTTTTCCGGATGTATGGCAACGTCTCCAATGCGTCCCGACATAAATGCCGGACCAACATTCCGCAGCTTTAAGCCATTAAATACTGAATCACTTAAAACACCTGTATTTTGCGCTTGTGCTGGAATCGTGTAAGTTAAAAGAAGAAAGGTAATTGCGAAGAATGGTAATTGAATTTTCATTATGTTAATTGAATTGGTTAGTTATGTATACTAAAATTATCTAAAAAATTCAGCACCCACCATATTACAGAGAGCATTAACGTATCTTTTAACAAGAATATAACATAAAATTGATCTTAAAGTGAGCATAAAATTCGTTTGCCTTATAGTGCTCTTAGCATTAATATCGGGATGTTCAACAATTAAACCGAAAAAATTCTTTGAAACCTCTTAATTGAACCTATCTTTGCACGTCTAAAATTTACGAATGGGGAGTAAAAATTCAATAGAAGTATTAGAAGAAACAAATAGTGGTAAAGCTCTATATAGCTATCAGAAAGGAGCGATCGACAAAATTTTTAAGAGTTTTGATGAATCTCCTGAGGATTACCACCTACTTTATCAACTACCGACGGGAGGTGGGAAAACGGTTATTTTTTCTGAAATCGTTCGCCAATATCTGAAAAACCATAATAAAAAGGTTGTAGTTCTTACTCACCGTATCGAATTGTGTAAACAAACTTCCGCGATGCTTACCGAATTCGGAGTTAAGAATAAAGTAGTAAATAGTACAGCTAATCTCGATGATCAAGGAAATTACAGTTGTTTTGTCGCCATGGTTGAAACGCTGAACAATAGATTACAAGAGGATAGGTTGGATATTTCGGATGTCGGTTTAGTAATCATTGATGAAGCTCATTACAACTCATTTACTAAATTATTTAAATTCTTCGAAAAATCATTTATACTGGGAGTAACCGCAACACCACTCAGTTCGAATATTAAGCTCCCAATGAATGAGAATTATAATGAACTCATTGTAGGAGAAAGTATAGAAGCACTTATAGAAAATGAATTTTTATCTAGAGCCAATGTTTATTCTTATAACGTAGGCTTAACTTCCCTAGAAGTTGGTGCTAATGGTGATTATACAGTAAAATCTTCAGACGACCTGTATACGGGTACAGATATGCTTAGCAGGCTCATTCAATCATACGAAGAACGTTCGAAGGGCAAGAAAACTCTTATATTTAACAACGGAATAAATACCTCTCTGTATGTATACGACGCTTTCCGAAGTGCGGGATATCCTATTGCTCATTTAGATAATACGGCAACGAAAAAACAGCGGAAACAAATTTTAAAGTGGTTTCACGAAACGCCTGATGCTATATTAACCTCAGTAAGTATTTTAACCACTGGATTTGATGAACCTACAGTAGAATCTATTATCTTGAATAGAGCTACCAAATCATTAACCCTATACTACCAAATGATCGGGCGTGGATCTCGTATCCTGAAGAATAAAAATACCTTTGATGTTATTGATCTGGGTAACAATTTTCATCGTTTCGGACCGTGGGGTGCCGATCTGGATTGGCAGCGAATTTTCAGGTCTCCGGGGCAGTATTTAGATAATTTACTAGACGATGAGGAGATAGAAAGTTATTTCCGATACGAAATGCCAGATGAAATACGCGCCGAATTTTCCAAATCGGAAGATGTTTATTTCGATATCAAAAATGCGTATACCCAATCTGTAAAGAACGGGGAATCTTCAAAAGTGATTTTGGAGCGCTCAATAGAACAGCACGGTTATATTTGTATTGAAAATAGTGACGATGTCTACGATGCGTTAGCATTAGCAAAGCTTTTGGGAGACGATATTGATTTCAGAATTGAGCGTTATTCGAAATGTATTAGTAAGAGTACACACAATTTTCTCACCTGGCTGAAAAATGATTACCGATTAAAACTCCGAAATTACCTTAGGGAGAATTTTGATAAGGTGTATGAAGAGATAAATGGTTATCCTCCGGAAGATTAACAATTTCTATCTGCATTATGAAGAAAAATGATCCTTACGCCGCTTTACGATATTCGGAGTTCAGGGTCTTTCTTTTAGTGCGCTTCGCCATGGTTTTTGCCTGGACAATGCAATTTGTTGTAATTGAATGGCAGGTTTACAGCCTAACAAAAGATCCGTTATCTTTAGGAATTATTGGTTTAATGGAAGTGATTCCAGCCGTTGCAATGGCTTTGTTTGCCGGACATATAGTCGATCAGAAAGAAAAAAAAGGACTTTTGGTAAAGTGCATCTTAGGCTTTTCAGTTATAAGTCTGGGACTATTTATTATTACATGGCCTGTAGTGACCAAAGATTTAAGCCTTCAGTTCATCTTGTATACCATTTACTTTTTGGTTTTCTTAGGAGGGCTGGTTAGAGCTTTTATCGGGCCAACCATATTTTCACTGCTTTCCTTATTAGTGCCAAAACGAATGTATCCTAATGCCGCAACTTGGAGCAGCTCTACCTGGCAAATGGGGGCGGTGATGGGTCCTGCGATTGGTGGTTTTGCAATACATTTTATTGGAGTCCATGGCGCTATGTTCTTAATTTTGGGATGCTCACTTATCGCTTTTCTACTGTTAACCAGAATCCCTAAAAAACCGGTATTAAACCCAAACATTGGCGAACCGGTAATGCAAAGTTTAAAAGAAGGGCTGAAATTTGTATGGACTACCAAAGCCATTTTAGGAGCACTCACGCTAGATATGATCGCTGTTCTGTTTGGTGGAGCAATGGCACTGCTACCAATATACGCGCAGGACATTCTTCATGTAGGTTCGGAAGGGTTTGGAATTCTCCGCGCTGCTCCCGCTGTGGGAGCACTCCTTATAATGTTTACTTCTGCATATTTCCCAATAAGCAGGAAGGCTGGTTTAAAATTGTTGATTACGATTTTTGGTTTTGGTATTTGTATGATTGTTTTCGGGTTATCAACCTGGTTCTGGGTGTCGGTCATCGCCCTGTTTTTAAGCGGTGTAACCGATGGCATTTCCATGGTTATTAGACAGACTATTTTACAATTACGTACTCCGGATGCCATGAGGGGTCGGGTCGCATCTGTAAATTCTATCTTTGTGGGTTCATCTAATGAACTGGGAGCTTTTGAGAGTGGTCTTACGGCGAAGTTAATGGGAACGGTTACAGCCGTTGTGTTTGGTGGAACCATGACCTTAATTACTGTAGTTACAACAGGAATTTTTTCTCCCGCCTTCAGAAAACTCGACCTTCAGAAGGATCTTGAAGAGATGGAAAAAGAAGCATAGTTCTTTTTATATTCTTATTTTAACATCTGCTATAAGCAATATCAATATTCAATTTAGTTAGTGATTCTTTAAAGCAATGCCCTACATTTGCAAAAAGTTTTGCAATGAACAATTTCGACGAGTTTAAAATTTCCAAACAACTACGGTATGGTATTGACGATCTCGGATTCGATACGCCAACTCCCATTCAGGCAGAAGCTTTTTCAGTTATACTTTCAGGAAAAGATATGGTTGGAATCGCGCAAACCGGAACAGGGAAGACCTTGGCATATATGATGCCCATTCTTCAGGATATGAAATTTTCGAAACAGGTGAATCCGCGAGTTTTAATAATGGTGCCTACTCGGGAATTGGTTATTCAGGTTGTGGAGGAGATTGAAAAATTCGCAAAATACCTAAGCGTTCGGGTTGTGGGAGTCTATGGAGGTACAAATATCAACACACAGCAACAGGAAATTGCGCAAGGAACTGATATTATAGTTGCAACTCCCGGAAGACTTTACGATCTCGTACTTAGTAGAGCGCTTCAGTTAAAGTCTATTAAAAAGCTGGTGATCGATGAAGTAGATGTGATGCTTGATCTCGGATTTCGTTTTCAGATCACAAATATCTTTGAATTACTTCCGGAACGCAGACAAAATATCATGTTTTCGGCTACAATGACCGAAGATGTCGATTTACTAATACATGACTTCTTTATAGCACCTACAAAAATATCGGTCGCGGTTAGCGGAACACCGCTGGACAATATTTCGCAATTCAGTTATGCAGTTCCTAATTTTTATACTAAAGTAAATCTATTAGTACATCTGCTTCGGGATAAAGAAACTTTCAGCAAAGTTTTAGTCTTTGTTTCGAATAAGAAAAGTGCCGACAGACTTTTTCTGGAACTAGATGATTTCTTCGGAAGCGAGACTTGTGTGATTCATTCAAACAAAACTCAAAACTACAGAATTCGTTCTATCAAGCAATTTGACGAGGGGAAAAACAGAATTTTAGTGGCAACCGACGTTATGGCCCGCGGTCTGGACCTTGACAAAATCTCTCATGTCATTAATTTTGACACACCCCGATACCCTGAAAACTATATGCATCGTATTGGTAGAACCGGACGTGCAGAGCAGGAGGGAACTTCTTTAATATTCTATACAGAGAAAGAAGCCGAATTTAAGGAAGCAATTGAAGCTTTGATGGATTATTCAATTCCATCGCTCCCCTTTCCGAAGGGTATTGAAATTTCAAAACGCCTTACCCCCGAGGAACAACCCAAGATTGTTGAAATTAATAATCCGCATAAACAATCGGGTGATCATGTTCCCGGTGCGAGTTTTCATGAAAAAAGTGAGAAGAATCAGAAGACAAATCAGGGTGGATCTTACCAACGAATTATAAAGAAAAAATATAAGAAGCCTAAGACCAAAGGCGACAAGAATTACAATAAACGCAATAAGAAGAAATAAGACCGGGGTGTCTCATTTCAACAGTCTGAAGATTGCAGACAAATCCACTTATGTCGTGGTTTTACAGCATATTACTTCTCATTATTTAGCTTCTCCAGCAATTCTTCGAAAGATTTTAATTCGGTAAAGAGACTGCCGTTTAAACTAATAATTGGCCGCGTGATAGTATCTAGTGACGGTAATGCCATAGACAGTTGTTTTTTGATTTCCGGCTTTTCTGCCAGATTATGGGCGGTGTATTTATACGGACTGCGCTCTAAGGGGTTTACAATGGTATCACAGCTGGTACAATTTTCAGTTATATATACTGTGATGTTTTTCTTGGGCGAAACTCGAATCTTTGTAAAGGGTTTTTTTAAAGCACGACGAGAAAGACTGTCTTTAACTTCTAATTCATAGGTATAAGAAGGTTGAACACCTCGGGTTAGCATTAAATTAGCGACGTGAACTCTAGATGTAGAAGGAAGTCGGATAAATCGGGGAACCGACTTACTTTGTCTGAAGTTTGTTCCCGAAACAACAATTTTAAGATCGAGATCTACAAGATTTTCATTTATTGCATAGAGCATTAATCGGTTGGCAACCCTTTCTTCTTCAATAGTTATGGGTTTCTCTTGTGAAATCCCTTTGGAAAGACACAAGATTACTATGACTGTAAATAGTAAATATTTGGACATTTTATGAGTATATAAGGCTACTAATATAGGAATATTAGTACAAAATTGTGCTCAGTGAGTTTCACTTATGCCAATTCTTGT
Organism: uncultured Ulvibacter sp.; assembly: GCA_965367015.1. GTDB lineage: Bacteria > Bacteroidota > Bacteroidia > Flavobacteriales > Flavobacteriaceae > CAXBES01. The sequence goes on along the minus strand of CBDUGY010000059.1, from coordinate 3,357 downwards.
TAAATTAACTAGATTACGAAACTTCATATTTTCTTATCTTGCTTGTGAATAATAGTATTCATAATCCTGAAGATATGGCATACAACGAATTTTTAGCCGACCGAATTGGGCGATTTTTTAAAGAAAAAAATGTTAATTTTCATGAAAAGAAAATGATGGGTGGCTTATGTTATATGGTGAATGATAAGATGTGCTGCGGAATTCATTTCGACAAGAAGCACGACTGTGATCTATTGATGGCTAGGATAGGGGAAGAAGCTACAGAAGCATCTCTGAATCAAGAGGGGTGTATGCCTATGGACTTTACCGGCAGGCCCATGCGCGGATATGTTTTTATTACTCCGGATGGCTTCGACATGGACAGCGACTTGGAACATTGGCTTCAGCTTTGCTTAGATTTTAATCCGAAAGCAAAAGCAAGTAAAAAAAGGGTGAAGAAATAGAGGAGAGTTATTTAAAACAGTTCAAAAACGTATCCTAATAGCCAATAGAGGATTATAAACACTACGATGGTTCCGATACAGCCACATTTACCGCCACCTATTTTTTTAGCGCCCCAGGCAGCTCCGATTATTTGCAACAGTTTTTTCATAATTATTTTTTAATAAAGATATGAGAAAACCAAATACACATTTTATAAAATATTCTTAATACTTCCAGATTACAATTCTGGATTTTTTATTGCCATGATCCATTTTTATGGTTTTGTGAGTAGCCTTTAATTTGTCTAATTGCTTATAGATCTTATTGAGATTTTCATTTTTTGAAACCAAAGTGGTAAACCAGCCAACCTGGTCTTTAAAAGCGACACTTTGTTTTATCATTCGTTTAATAAAAAGTGCTTCGCCACCATTGCACCATAGTTCACTCGCTTGCCCGCCAAAATTAAGGGTTATTTCTTTTTTAGATTTATAGGGTTGCCCTACTTTTTGTAGATTTTTCAATTTTCTCAAAGTCCCTTTGGTCGCCTCTTCTTCCGACGTATGAAACGGGGGATTACACATTGTAAAATCGAAATATTCCCCATCACGTATCACCCCTACAAAAATGTTTGCATTGTCTGTTTGATGACGAATTTCAATGCGTTCTGCCAGCCCTTCAGTAGCGCTAACATTACTGTTAGCAGAAGTTATAGCATTATTATCGATATCACTACCCACCATTTTCCATTTAAACATTTGTGCCCCTAAAATTGGATAGATACAGTTTGCGCCCACACCCACATCGAGACCTTGAATGTTATCCGTTTTATTTTCTTCGGAAAGAAGATCGAATATATAATGCAAATAGTCTGCTCTTCCCGGTATGGCAGGGCATAGGTAGTGCTGTGGAATATTCCAATCCTTGATACCATAGTGATGTTTTAAAAGAGCTTTGTTCAGCTGAAGCACTGCCTCCGACGATGAAAAATCGATGGTTTGAGTTCCGTAATCGTTCACAAACACATGTTCAGCTAAATTAGGATTGGCTTTTTGTAATATGTCGAATTGATACGGGTTGTTATGTAAATTGTTTGGATGCAAGAATCGTATGTGTTAGAGTGTTGTGCGAAGCTACAATATTAATTGATTAGAAGTATCTTTAAACCCTATTGCTGACTCATATTAAATTAATTTTGGAAAAGTCTGTGTAAAAGTTTCCCACATATCTTATCTTTGTAGGAGTTTATGAAGATGAGTATTGAGGTGATAATCACTACAACTCTGGATAATTCTTTAGGAAAATGGAATGAAATAACCTTCCACACATTCGTTTAGTAGTTCAACCTCTTCTTTAACTACATAGTGTAATTAACTTAAAATCAAGCGAATGGCAAAATCTCAACAAACCTATAGTAAGAGTGAAAAAGAAAAGAAGCGTTTAAAAAAACGCGAAGAAAAGGCTAAGAAAAAAGAGGCACGGAGAGCGGAAGCTAAAGACAATCCGGGAAGTGAATTTGTGTACGTGGATCACTTCGGAAATTTAACAGACACGCCACCGGATCCTACGAAGAAGGTGAAAGTAGATGCCGAAGATATCGTAATTGGAGTTCCTAAGATGGAGGAAGGAGATCGTGAAGTCTTTAACCCGGTACGTACAGGAAAAGTTTCCTTTTTCGATGATTCTAAAGGCTTTGGTTTTATAATCGATTCTGAAAATAATGAGAAGTACTTTACGCACGTTAGTGGTTTGGTAGATAAGATTATAGAAAATGACACTGTAACTTTCGAATTAGAGAAAGGTCAACGGGGTATGAATGCTGTTAAAGTGACACTCGTAAAATAATTATGTCCATGCGTACCTGTGAATCGCTTGCTCAGGTTTGCATCAACATACGCTGAATAATATCATTATAAGTCTGTAAGCTATAGAGGTTAATTTACCTATGCGAACAGGCTTTTTAATTAATATTCCTATCGATAGTGGGAAATCCACGATTATAACCCACTCAAGCAAATTCATAAGAGAATAGATTGTATTACACCCAAAATGTAAAAATCCCTCTTCGCAAGCGATAAGGGATTTTTCAATGTAAGTTGAAAATAAGACTATCGGTGTATCGCATAGCTACAAGCTTTTGCGTATACTTCTAGTTTTATATTCCAATCTTTGCGTTTCTTGTAAAGGTTGAGTAAAAATTTCTTCATACGATATCATTTAAAGGTTACTACTAATTTGTAGCATGTATGTAGAAGTAAATGGTATCAACTAATGTGTAAATTAGTCAATTGAAGACTGAGGCTGGTATAAATGTACGAAATTTCTGTAGGGATTCCTACATGAAAATGTGGAAAATAGGTTGTTTTAGCTAAAAAGTAGTTGTCTTCGTTGAACGGCAACTTCCACCTAACTATTTCTAATGGAATTTGTTAAAGGAAATACCTTTACAATAAAAAAATCCCGTTGAAGCGGGATTTTTTTGAATTTTTTGAGCTTGGTTAGCTCGCCATATTTTCAGTTTCTTTTTTAACCGTATTCTTTAATCGGTTGTATTTTTCTGAAATTGATCCTTCAAGATCCTCGTAAGAACCTTTAATTTTATCACCGGTCTTATTGATGTTGGCTTTTAGTTTTGCCTTTTCTTCAGGGCTCATGTTTCTGTATTTCCACCATGCGAATGCACCTCCTGCGATTCCTAATAATGCTAGTATTCCTGCTGCTTGACTCTTTTTTTTCATAATTGTTGTTTTTTTAAGTTATGCTATAATATAATCAAAAGATGAGCCAATTTCAATGGTGTCAGTTAATTTTGGCAAATATTTAATAATTGATAAGAAGGAATATTGACTTTAAGTTATTGAGTGTTGAAAATACTCATGTTTTTTAGGAATGAGGTTTCTTCTAATCCCTGTACATAAAAAATCCCTAACAGTCACG
>CBDUGY010000058.1:0-17249 GCA_965367015.1 uncultured Ulvibacter sp. | reverse complement strand
ATTTGAAGGGGATATTACTGTTGTTATATTTCCGATGCTTAAAATAGTGAAAGGACATCCGGTTCAAATTGGTGAATCACTTGGGGCTTATCTGGTAGATAATGTAGCTGAGGTATCTTCTTTTAACGTCGTAAAAGGATTTCTTAATTTAGTTTTAAGTGATAGTTACTATCTTGATTTTTTTAAGAGTATTTCCAGTTTTTCCAACTTCGGAAAGGTGGAACAAGGGGAGGATGCAATGATGGTAGAATATTCTTCGCCTAATACTAACAAACCACTGCATTTAGGTCATATCCGAAACATTTTATTGGGTTATAGTGTTGCACAAATTGTGGCTGCATCCGGTAAAAAAGTTTACAAAACCCAGATCATTAACGATCGTGGGATCCATATTTGTAAAAGTATGCTAGCTTGGAAGCAATATGGTGAGGGCGAAACCCCTGAATCATCTGGATTGAAAGGCGATAAATTGGTTGGTAATTATTATGTGAAGTTCGATAAAGAGTATAAAAAAGAAATTTCAGAATTAATCGCACAGGGTAAGACAGCAGAAGAGGCCAAAGCACAAGCGCCTTCGTTGCTTGCCGCGCAACAAATGCTCTTAAAGTGGGAAGCAGGAGATGCCGAAACTGTTAATCTCTGGAAAATGATGAATGGTTGGGTATATGCAGGTTTTGAGAAAACTTACAGCAATTTGGGTGTCGATTTCGATCATCTATATTACGAAAGTGACACTTATCTTTTAGGAAAGGAATTCGTTGAAGAAGGTCTCTCTACAGGGGTATTTTTTAAGAAAGAAGACGGCTCGGTTTGGTGCGATCTTACCGATGAAGGATTGGATGAAAAAATTGTACTTCGAAGTGATGGTACCGCTGTATATATGACTCAGGATATAGGAACGGCGATTCAGAGGGTGAAAGACCATCCGGATGTAAGTGGAATGATATATACTGTTGGGAATGAACAAGATTATCACTTTAAAGTCTTGTTTCTTATTCTGAAAAAGCTAGGCTTCGATTGGGCAAAAAATCTGTACCACCTGAGCTATGGAATGGTCGATTTGCCATCCGGTAAGATGAAGAGTAGAGAAGGCACTGTGGTAGACGCCGATGATCTAATCGACGATATGGAGGCTACAGCCAAGAAAATCAGTGAGGAATTGGGTAAAATCGATGACTTTTCAGAAGAAGAAAAGAAAGAACTTTACCATACTATTGGTTTGGGGGCGTTGAAATATTATATCTTAAAAGTGGATCCGAAGAAAAGAATTCTTTTTAATCCAGAAGAGAGTGTCGATTTTCAGGGAAATACTGGTCCGTTTATTCAATATACTTATGCTCGAATTCAGTCGATCTTAAGAAAATCGGATATGAATACTACTTTTGAAACCAAGAATTTAGTTCTTCATGCAAAGGAGAAAGAACTGCTCAAACAATTGAAGGTATTTCCCGAAACAATTCAGTTGGCAGCTGCAAATTACAGTCCGTCATTAATCGCCAATTATACCTACGACCTTGTCAAGGAATTTAATTCATTTTACCAAAATGTACCTATTCTGGTAGCAGATACGCCTGCAGAAAAGAGCTTCCGAATAGCCTTATCTAAAGCGGTAGCTGAAGTGATTAAAACGGCCTTCGATTTGTTAGGAATCGAAGTACCCGAGCGGATGTAATTCAGAAAAGCAATAAAAATGAAATATTGGGGGTAAATCCAAGACTGAATTTATCTATTCGATTTATAGTGCTATTGCCTTCATCATCAATTTCAAGTCGGTAATAAGTGCCCAACGGATTCTTTCTATTAAAAATGTTGAGCATAGCGATATTTAATTTGCCTTTAAAAGTTTCATCTATTTTAAACTCATATACTGCAGAGAAATCAGTTCTGAAGTAATTGTCTAAAGATTCATTATTAGGCGGATTGTATTGAATATACGCGATGCCGTTTTGGGTGGAAATATCGGTGTTGCTCACCGGACTTGTATACGGAAGTCCAGAATGGTATATATTTCCAAGGGATAATTTGAAATTCCTAAAACTATAGGTTGCCGCTAAATTGAAAGAATGACGAACATCTAAATTATTTCGGAACGTACTTGGCTCCAGATTATCAAAAGTGTAATCATTATTCATGAGGGTATAACTAAACCAGGCGTCTAAACCTCCTGTTTGTTTGCTAACTGATAATTCTATTCCATTAGACTCATAGCTGCCAATTTCTTTTACATTCTGTAATTGATTGCGAAAACCCTGATTGACAGACGAGATATTATCGACTCGTTTATAAAACCCCTCTGCCGTTAAATTCCAGTTATTTTTGGAATAGCTGGCGCCAAGTGATAATTGTTTACCTTCAATTATAGGAATATCTTCATTATTCGCGGCAATCCACTTTTTATTTTCCCCCCCCCGGAGATTACTCTCAACATCAATAAACTGGATAATACTTTGGTTCTTGAGCTCCGCCGAACTAAATAAGCTAATCTCATTATTCAATTTTTGATAGAGATTTAAGCGGGGTTCATAAAAGGATGCGCCTAAATTAGAATAATTAGTTGCTCTTAAACCGAAATTGATCTTTGTTTTATTCTGAAATAGATTCCATTTACTATCTGCGAAAAATGCGTGTGAAATCACATTTTCAGTTTCACTCTCTATATTTAAAGCGACATTACTACTTGAAGTATCAGTAACATCGGTATTGGTAAATTGATAACCTGCCTCCAACAGAAGAGTTTCACTTATAATATATGATAAATCCAATTTTAAACTACTTTCCTCTACCTCGTTTCTTTGAGAAGTTGCCTCATCGGTATCAACATCTCTATTGGCTTCATCTAAAATATATTGAGTGCCGGACCATAGAATATCGGAAGAGAATTGTTGTGACCAATCGCGGTGATAACTTAGGCCATTCATTAATGCCCTTTGATTTAAGTTACTAACGGTGGCAGTAGAATTTTCTGAAGTCACGAACCTCTCCGTAAATTCTAGTTGATTATTTACCGTGAGAAAGTTATATCGAACTTTATCCTTTTTCGTGATATCCCAAAGCCCTTTTAAACCGATGTCGTAGAAATTAAATTTTTCATCAGTAGAGCGCAAGCCATCGGATGTATTGTTTTGTAGATTTGTGACTACCGTATTCTGAAAGGTTTTTTTAAAGAATTCTTTGTAGACGGGGTTCCCAATCCCGTTATTGATGGAGGTTCTTCCCGATATTGTAAAGGCAATTTTCTCGGAAGCAGGAATTTTAGCATAAACATTCGCACTACTTAGGTTTACACCAATCCCGCCGGTAATTGCTTCGGGAATGTCATTATCTGACCGCATACTTATTACTCCGCTAACACCTTCTCCAAATCTTGGATCTGTACCGTTTTTATAAATTGTAACGTCTTGAGTAAGGTTAGGATTGAAAGCAGATATGAGCCCAAAGAAATGTCCGCTTTGATACACGCGTATATCATCCCATAATAGTAATAGTTCGTCGTTTTTACCTCCTCGAATATTAATATTCGATGCTGTTTCGTCAAAACTTTCTACCCCGGGAAGCACCTGTGCTATTTGTAAGATATCCGGTTCGATGAGACTAGGGAGGATTTCGAAATTTTTATTAGAAATAGTTATGGAGCCATCGGCATTTTTCGAGATACCTTTAATAATATAACTTCGCAGCACAACAGCCGGCAGGATGGTTAAATCTTCGTTTATAAAAACTTGAGCACACTTATTATCCTCCAAATACAAGTCACCTGCCCGAATTTTCTTTACTTCGAGACCGAGATAAAAAATTCTAATGATTTCATTTTCTGCAATGTTTGAGAATGTAAAATTCCCTCCCGAATTACTCGCTGTTTGAGAGAAACTGGTGATCAATGAAGCACCGGAAAGAGGTGAACCTGTTTCGGTATTAATGATGGTTCCGCAAACAGAAATTTGCCGCTCTATATGTCTAATTGCGATGTACCTCTTATCAACTTGCGTAAACTGAAGTGCAAGTTTATTGGTTAGTATCTCCAGACTTTCCTTCAGATCGAGTGAACTGTCTAAAGGCGTGACAAGAAATTCTTCTATAATTTGTTCATTGTATGAAAAGCGAATGTCGAATTTTTCTTCAAGTGTAGTTAATACCTGGGTTAAAGGTATTTGTCTGGGACCGTTTTGAGCAAAGGATATTTGGAAAATGCACAGAAATATAAATAGAAGAGGTGTTCTTTTATTATTCAGAAGATGTTTTAGGAAAAATTGTAACCTCATTCTTGTTTTCTATACTGTACGAAAGCTCTAATGGTATTGTAATAGTTTGCAAGGCCGCTTCCAAATCGTCATGTGAAAATGTTCCTGTAAAATGTAAATTTACATTAATATTTTTAGTTGTTAGCTGTATATTATAACGTCGTTCCAGCTCTTTTAATACATCGAGAATTGCGACATCTTCATAACTGCTTTCGTTATAAATCCAGGTAGGCTTACTCGTCAATACTTGGTTTATATTGAGGGTTTGATTAGAAAGCATTGCAACATTACCTTTTGACAATTTAATAGTATTGCCATTATGTGTAACACTAACAAGCCCTTCGTAACATCTAACTTCAAAGGTGTTCTCTCTTGAAAGCACATTGAATTTTGTTCCTAAGACTGAGATCGTTCCATGATTTGTGGTTACATCGAATACTTTACCCTTAGCAACTTCAAAGTATGCTTCACCTTCTAAAAAAACTTCCCGGTTTTCCGCCCAAGACCTTTTATTAAAACTTAGTTGTGAGTTTTCATTTATAGTAACTTCTGAAGTGTCTGGCAGCGCAATAACATCAACTTCTGCAACTTTTGTGTCGATTTCAGTAGGAAGCGAGTTGATAAAGACAAAAGAGGCCAGTAGTACCAACAGAACGGCAGCAATTTTCAATAAATTTGATAACTGAAGCACCTTAACAGGCTCTTTAGGGGTATTTAATTTTACTTTAAGTTCACTTAAACCGGCTTCTACATCAAAATCGGGCATCTCTATCCGCTTGACAAATTTGTCAATTTTCAAATATGAGGTAAACTCCGGCATCGTTCTTAGATCCTCAAAATCTGCCGGAGTCGCCTCATTGTTTAACCATTTATCAATCAAATCCTTTTTCATCATTAGATGCTAATTATTAGTATAACAGTTATTGGCAACTTTTACTACCTCAGGGCTTTAAATATTTTCAATGGTTATTCTTAAAGCTTCTAAGGCATCAGAAATTCTTTTACCTGCGGCTTTTTCAGAAATATTCAAAATTTCAGCGATTTCCCTATATTTTTTACCTTCTATTCTACTCATTAGGAAAGCCGTGCGCTGTGTTTCAGTTAATTCCGAAATGGCCTTTTGTAGTTTTTCTCCAAATTCCTTTTCTTCCAGTAAAAATTGCGGAGTATGCTTTTCTGTACTAGCTGAAACACTTTCAGCATATCGAAAACGTACTTTTTGATGGGCAACAGTATTCAGAAATAAATTATTTGCCACCGTAAAAAGATATGATTTAGCCTTTTCGGGTGAAACCTTTGAACAATTTTCCCAAAGTTTAATAAAGGCTTCCTGTACCAAATCATGTGATTTATCTCTATCGGTGCACTTGAAGAACATAAAATTCAGTAGTGAAGGAGCATAGGTTTTATACACCTCATCGTAAATTCGTTCTTCGCAAACAGATTCCTTCTTATTCATTTTTCTTTTTCTCCATATAAACTTATGCAAAAAAAAAATAATGGAACCGGGGTAGGGTTTTTGCTTTTGAACTGTTTTATTAATATAGCGGAAACTTGAAAAAACTATTTTGACTGTTCGAAATAAATTTCAAGATTGCTATGAAAAAGAGACCCACCTTTGCCGAAGGTGGGTTTTTCTTTACGTTCTCAGGAAACATTATCACTTTTCGAAGACATAATTCTGATGGTTACTTATACAATTCATATTCCAGTGCCGTTCTAACTAGTCCTGCGGTATTTCTAACCCCGGTTTTGATCAGCATGTTTCGTCTGTGTGTTTCCACCGTACCAAAGCTTATAAATAGCTTATCGGCTATCTCTTGAGTAGTGTGTTCGTCTAGAATAAGTTTTAACACTTCTTTCTCTCTCCTTGAGAGACTGGGAAACGGACTATTAAGTTTATTATTCGTATTACTGGCAACACTTTTTACAACAATATCATTTACAGTTGCATCTAAGTACATTTTACCTTCATAAACGGTTTTTATGGCTTCAATAACTTCATCCTGTCCGGCGTTTTTTAATACGTACCCTTTCGCTCCGCTACTCAGCATCAATTTTATTAAACTACTTTCCTTATGCATTGATATGGCAATGATTTTGAGATCTGGATTAATTTTTAATAATTCTTTACAGGTATCGATTCCGTTTATTCCGGGCATATTGATGTCTAATAAGATTACATCGACATTGGTTTTCGGAACCAATTCCAGGCCCTCCTCTCCACTTATGGCTGTACCGATAACCTTAATATCCTTTTCATGCTGTAACAATAACTGCATTCCTTCAATTACCATTTTGTGATCGTCTATTATAAATACGTGTATCATTTGGTTGGAATATTAATGGTTATGGAGGTTCCTTCACCGAGTCTCGAATCCCAGTTTATTATACCGTCTAAAAATTCTACTCTACTATTTATACTTTTGAGTCCGAGACCACCCTTTTTTCGTGCTACGTCGTAATCAAAACCCACTCCGTCGTCTTCAATCATAAGGTTAAGTTCATCTTCGTGGCCAATAAGTTGTATTAATACGCTTTTTGCATTGGCGTGTTTTCTGATGTTAGAGATAATTTCCTGAACCAGGCGATATATCATCACCTCTTTTGTAGTTTCAATTTTCTCCGGTAAATTTCGAATTTCAACATTCGTATTAAATCCTTGTTCACTTAAATATTCTCCAAGATCCTCCAGTGCTCCTTTTAATCCTGAAATGGTGAGTGCATGTGGCATCATGTTATGAGAAATACGCCTTACTTCCAAACAGGCTTCATCAATTAATTCGTTTGTTTTGTCGGTTAGATTCAACTTTTCTAATTGTTCTATCTCGGTTTGGATAGATGTGAAATGAGCTTTTACAGTGCTAAGTAAGCCGCCTAAACTGTCGTGTAGATCTTTTGCAATTCGTAATCTTTCAGCTTCTTGTCCCTCGATCATGCTATTAAGGGCTGTTAATTTGTTTTTTTGCTGAAGTTCAGTAATTCTCTGTTGCTGAATAGCTTTATCCTTTTCTGAAATAGCACGCTGATACTTTAACCTTTTTCTGAAAAAGATAAAAAGCATGGTAGCAAAGACTCCCAAAGCAATCAGCCCGGCTAGAATTTGATTTTTCTGGCGGGTTTTTTGAGCTATTACTAATTTTTGTTCTGCTTCTTTCTTATCAAACTCATATTGCATTCCGACCTGAGTGATTTTCCGAATGTTCTTTTCACTGTAGACAGAATCTTTTAATTTTGTGTACAATTCATGGTTTAATAGGGATTCTTTGTAGTCACCAAGTTTAGTATGCGCTTCGTATAAACACTTACAGGATTTAATAATAAAATCTGAGTCGTAAATAGCAAGAGCAATTGCCTTTCCTTTTTCACAGTAAGAGATTGCCAGCTCCGGATTATTTTTGGCATTGTACAAAATACCTAACATAGTGTTGCCTTCCATGATGCCTCGCTCAGAACCAACAGCCTTGTAGGTCTCCATCGCATCTTCATAACTTGATAATGCTTTTTCATAATCACCAATTTCATAGTGAGCAATGCCAATAAGTAAATCTGAGGTCGCGACGAAACGAGCAGGCAAACCGTTTTCAATCTTCATCTTTTTGGCCTCTTCAAGTACATTAAGCCCTTCTTCTATATCTCCTTTCTTAATAAGCAGATCACCCATATTGGAATAGATGATCGATGCATTACCTTTATCTCCCAGTTGCATAGCTGCTTCGAAAGCAGCCTCATAAAACACTACAGCTTTATCATAATCTTCAGTTAGACTATATAAATTTGCCAAGCTGTTGTTAAGAACCAGGTTCTGACCCTTGAATTTTCGAATATCTTCTTTCGCTATTTGAAGTGAATCTGTATTATCCAAGATTGTTTTAGCTTCTATATTGGTTGAAATAGCTAAGATTACAGCGCCTAATTTTCGATAAGCTCCACCTTTTGTAGATAAAATGGAAGCTCGTAGCAATGGCTCATTAAGCCCTTTTGAATAGTCGTAAGCTTTATCTAAGGCAGATAAACATGAATCCATAGTAGAATTAAAGAAATAGTAATTTCCAATGGAGTAGTACGAATGCGCGTATAAACGAGGCTCGTTAGTGGTTTCTGAAATTTCAATAGCCTTATCAATTAGAACTTTTGTGGGTTTAGTATATCTATTTTCACCCGCGTTGCGAACGAGCTTCTGAATTTTATCAAAATTCGATGGAATGGTATCCAGTGTTTGAATCACTGAATCAATATATTTTTTGTTAACGGGTCCCTTTGATTGCGCCCTACAGAGAACAACCGAGCATAGTAAAAACATCAAAAGGATACAAACTTTGCTGAATGAATCCTTATAATAAAAAATCGAATTAGTAAAAAGTGCTTTTAGTTTCAATGGTCAATGCATTGCTGTTTATCTCTTTCTAATTTAGTTATTTATTTTTTAATCGTTTAGTGCGTAGTCATCGCAATTTTTAATGTGAATTCTCCCTCACTCAGGCCATCTGCTCCTGTAACACCTATTACGATCCTATAGGGATTATTAATTGCGATTAAATTTGTGACTGTACGTGTATGATCTTGAGCCGGTTTTCCTACGAAATTTCGCTCTCTCTTATGATCGGCTTCGCATCTAATACATCGGGGGAGATTTGGTACGAGATCATTGCTATTCACACCTATTTCATAAGCATACACACTAAAATTTGCATTAGGATCCTTCGGAATTACAGTTACGGTCATTTCACTGTATTTTGGAATAATGCCTGTGAAGAAAATATGTTTTCCGGTAAATTTCTTTTTTTGAGTTTCCGGGAAACAAGCGTTAGAACTACTCCAGGCCCAGGATAGGTCATTTAAGATCACTCCTTCGGAAAGGTTACCTGAATAGGATACTTCTTGGTTAGGTACCGGTGCTACACTATAAACTTTGGGTTGCGCCTGTATACATAATGAAGCAAACAGAAGTGATATGAATAAAGTTTTCATCGAAAAAAAATTGAAGGTGTAAACTAATGTAACCTAACTACAAAGAACTGCTATCAAAGAATTCTATTAGCGGTGAAAAATCTATGATTTCCGGTAGGAATAAAGCTCAACCAAATAATACAATTGTTTGGCAGTTATTGAGTTGAGAAAATTTATCGAAGTATTAAAATAAAAATTGAAAGGAGAAATTAGGTGTGAAACCGAGAGAGATCTCTTCGATTTGATTTACTCTATTGTCCCCATTTTCGTCGGTGTCTATGGCATACCTGATGTTTATAGTATTTTTTGTGTCAAAGACATTGAGAATCGCAACATTAATTTTTGCGTCAAATTTTTCTGAAATCATCCATAGATATTCTGCAGAGAGATTCGTTCTGAAATAATCTGGCAGGCGCTCCGCATTTGGAACATTATATTGGATTGTGGAGCTGCCATTTTCTGTGATTAGTTCATTCCCCGCAACAGGAATTGTATATGGCTTTCCGCTATGCCAATTTATACCCATTGAAAGTTTTAATTTTTTCAATGAGAAAGAACTTGCGATACTGGCAGTATGGGTTATATCAATATTATTTGGAAAACGCGTTGGCGTTAGAGTTTGAAAAGTATAATTGTTACTCATATAGCTATAGGCGAGCCAGGTACTAAAGAACTTACCTTTCTTATTAAGCACAACCTCAACTCCTTTTACATCATAATTGCCATCACCAACTGCAAACTGAAATTGATTTTGAAAACCTTGGTTAGAAGTGATTATACCGTCGACGAACTTATAGAAGCCTTCTAAATTAATAAACCAGTTGAATTTATTATACACTAATCCCAATGAGACTTGCTTACTGTTTATAATTGGGATATTATCTTCATTGGCTAAGATCCAACGCCGCTTCTCAACGCCTAAAAAATCACTTTCAAAATCGATACGCTGTGTAGTAGTTTGACTCTTAAACTCGCCCAATACTTCGATAGCGAGACCTTTAGCAATTTTTTGGTGTATACTAAGGCGAGGTTCGACTAAGAATTTTTGAAATTTCGTAAAGTAATTAGTTCGAATACCAAAATTAATATGCGTCAATTCATTCTGTGAATGAAATTTCATATTACCAAAAACGATATGAGTTCGGAGTACGTCTTTTTCGAAAATTCTAAATCTTGGCAAATTAACTTCTTGAGTGTTAGAAATACCGGTTTCTGAAAAGTGATATCCGGTTTCTATATTATAGCGTTCGGAAAGATTTATAAATGCGTCAAATTTTAAACCTGTTTCCACAACTTCATTTTTTTGCTCCTGCTTTTGTGTGGTTAATATATCTTCATTCACCGCATCCAATAAATAATAACTACCATAAATAAGAGAAGTGGTTTTAACTGTCGGATTCCAAATTCGGTTCCATGAAACGCCTCCCACCACACTGCGTTGCCCAAGTTTACTTGTTTCTGAAAGGGATGAGCTTTGGAGTGTTTCCGTAAATTCGATCGAATTATCAATTGTTAAAAAATTTACTCTCAATTTATCTTTTTCTGAAAAATCCCATAATATTTTGGTACTCAGATCATAAAAGTTAAATTCTTCTTTGGAGGTGACATCGGCACCTTGAGCATTGTTCTCTACATTTGTAATTTCACTATCCTGAAAAATTCTTTCGGTGTATATATCATAAACCGGGGAACGTAAAAAATTCGTAATCCCTCGTCTTCCTGAAACTTGTAATCCTAACCTTTCAGATAGCGGTATTTCGGCGAACGCTTGAGTATTTATGAGGTTGAAGCCTGCCCCGCCGGTGAATGCCTTTGCTATTTTATCTTTAGAACGCATATCTATTACTCCCGAAGTGTTTTCTCCATAACGTGGATGAGTTCCATTTTTATAAAGGGTCACTTTTTGAGTAAGGTTAGGATTAAAAGCAGATATAAGTCCGAAGAAATGTCCGCTTTGATACATTTTTATATCGTCCCAGAAAATTCCATTTTCATCATGTGTTCCTCCCCGAATGTTGATATTTGAGATTGTCTCATCTGCACTCTCCACGCCGGGCAAGGCTTGTGCAATTTGCAACACATCACCTTCCACTTGACCGGGAAGGAGTCCGAAATCTTCGGTGTCAATTAAAATAGACCCGTCTAATTGTTTGGTGATTCCCCTCGTTAAAAACCCGGTGATAGAGATCGGGTTTAATACAGAAACCTGCATATGTAATAAAATATCCTCGCAATCAGTACTTAGAGAATTTGTAGATAAAGTGACAGTGTTATACCCTAAGTGTTGAACCGTTATTTTTTCAGAAATTTTATCATTTGGGATATAGAATAAGCCTTCAGTATCACTTACCGCAGAAAAATCTCTTGCCGAGATAACATTTGCACCTGCCACCGGGAAACCGCTGAGTGCATCGATCACTTTTCCGCAGAGCATAGTGGTATTGTTTTTCGCAATAACAGTTATATAACGCGTATCAATTTGTGTAAAAGTCAAGGGTGTATTTGTATTCAAGTACTCAATGATTGCCTGCAAAGAAAGATCATTTAATGGGGTAAGAATTGTAATATTCTCAACGTCTTTTGGGGCATAGGAGAACCGAATAGAATGCTGTTTTTCAAGCCGCGACATATACACGCTCAATGAAATATTTTCAGAAGTCTGCGCCTGCAAAGAAGTGCTGAAAATGATAACGACGAGTATGAATAGAAAATTTTGCTTACTTAGGCTCTTTGGCATAAATCGTTACACTTTCTTCTTCAATGGTATATGCAAGTTGCATCGGATCACAAATTGATTTCAAGGCCAGATCAAGATTTTGATGAGTGAAACTTCCCGTAAAACGACGATTTGCATTACTATATTTTGCGGTTAATTGTATAGGATATTGTCTTTTTAACTCCTCTAGTACATCAGAAAGTGTTGCATTATAAAAACTACTTTCGTTGGTTATCCAACTGGGTTCTATTGCGTTTGTCTCATCTTTCAATAAAATCTGTCCTTCCTCAACCTGAATGCGAGCTCCTGCCGGTAATTTAATAATAGTATCATTGAAAGCTACACTTACCAACCCTTCATAACAATGGACGTTGAGCCTGGTTCCCCTCGCAAATACATTAAACTCTGTACCTAAAACTGAAATATCACCCAAGGAAGTTTCAACGGTAAATTTATTTCCGGACGTTACTTTAAAATAAGCCTCGCCTTCCAGTTTTAAAGACCTCTCCTTTGCCCAATTCTTTTTACTATAAGTTACCGATGACTTTGCGTTCAATGAAAATTCAGATGCGTCGGGGAGTGAGAAATTTTCTTTCTGCGCCGTATCCGTTTTAATAGTACTGTCCTGGATACTTATAAAAAGATAGCCAATTATAAGCACAATGAGCACTGCTGCAATATTTAAGATGGTTGCTCTCGGTTTGAATTTTATAAATTTATTATTTTCGGAAATACTTGGAGTGTTAGCTATTTTTGACCTGATCACTTCAAAATTACCCACACTGTTTATTTGTGGCGTTTGTAACTCTGAAGCAAAGGTGGAAATTTTTATGTATTCCAAATACTCCGGTATAGCCTTTAATTGAGCAATTTCTTGTTCATTTGCGTCTCCATTCAGCCATTTGTGAAGCAAGTAGTCTTTATCCATTATTAGTTTCTTTCAATTATGTAACAAGTTAGTCATGGTTTACCCTACTTAAATTCCTTTAATTTCTTGTCGTAATGCTTTCAGCGCCTGACTCATTCTTTTCTCTACAGCTTTTACCGATATACCGAATATTTCGGCAATTTCAGCATACTTTTTACCTTCAATTCTATTGAGTAGAAAAGCGCTTCGCTGAGCTTCGGTAAGATTGTCTATGGCATCTTGAAGTTTAACGCCAAATTGCTTTTCTTCATATAAAAATTCAGGGGATTGATTGTTCACAACATGTTCTTTTAATTTTGCATGCTTAAGCACCACTTTTTTATGTGCCACTTCATTCAAAAAAGCATTATTCGTAATAGTGTACAAATAAGATCTCGCCTTCTCCTTTGGCACTTTTTGACAATTTTGCCATAATTTTATAAAAGCATCTTGTACTAAATCATCGGCTTGAGCCTGATCGCCACATTTAAAATATATAAATCGCCAGATTGCTTTATTCAGATCTTGATATAGTTTGCTATAAATTGCTTCGTTACATGTCGTATTTTTGTGATCCATATATTAAATGTGTGCCACTCAAAGATATTTAAAAACTTTTTCTTGTTTGGAGTAGGGTATTTTTAAAATTAATTGTTTTATTAACAGAAACACCTTAAAAAAGGTAAATCGTGAAAAGTAAAATACAATTTCGAATACTATTGGTTGCGATGTCGGCTGTACTAATTTCTTCTTGTCAGAAGGAGAGCCAAGAGTATATTAATGATACTCCCGATGAGACTATTACCGCAAATTCCGTACTGGCACGTAATTTAGTAAGTGCGGCACAAAATAATGGTAGTGTCGACGACATAATTGATGGAAGTAGTTGTATTTCAGTTTTATTGCCTGTAGATATCTTGGCTAATGGTCAACCATTATCGATAAACACCTTATCCGATTTACAAACTATTCAACTTATATTCAATCAAGACCCGAACGATATAGATAGTGTAACGATAGTTTTTCCGATCACTGTTATTTTCGAAGATTATTCTGAAATTATTGTTACTGATCAGGCGCAATTAGATTCCGTTATTTCAGAGTGTGTAAGTTTTATTGAAGATACATACCGCTGTGTTGACTTCGTGTATCCTATTTCATGCTTTACTTTCAATACCGCGAACGAGCAAACAGGAATTGTAACCGTTAATAATAATCATGAATGGTTCGATTATTTAAATTATTTGACAGAAGAAATTTTAATTTCAATAGATTATGGAATGACGATGATTGTGAATGGAGAAAGTTTTGCCGTAAATAGTAACCAGGAAGTAGAGAATGTTTTGGCTCAAGCTGATTGCAGTGTGACAATTGGTGGATCGATAGACCCGGAAGTAGTAGCTTTAAGGGAAATTATGAAAGACGGTACATGGTATGTTGAACAATTTTTAGACGATGGGGACGATGAGACTTCAGATTTTAATGGTTATGATTTCAATTTTTTAGAAACTGTTACAGTTTTTGCCTCCAATGGTTCACAGAATATATACGGAATTTGGATAGTTACCATTGAAAATAATCAGCTCAATTTTGAGTTCGATATGGATAGCCCTATAAATGGAGCCGATGATGACGATTATGAAGTGCTGATTTCTTCTGAATCTTCAATAACCTTTGTAACTCGCGATAGTGATGGGACTATTGAAGATACACTTACTTTTAGCAAAAATTAATAATTATTTTAACCTCAAACCTTTTAAACTATGAAAATGAAAATTGTAAATATCGCAGTAGTTCTCTTTGTTTCACTTTTTTTGGCAGGTTGCCCGAACGACGATGACAATAACAATCAAGATACTACAGATCCACAGGAAGTAACACTTATAGCTCAGAATGGAACATGGAGAATCACATATTTTTATGATACAGATCAGGATGAAACCGGGAACTTTAGTGGTTATAGTTTCACTTTTAACGACGATGGAACTATAGTTGCGGATAATTCAGGCACTACGGTTTCCGGAACTTGGTCTGTGACAAACAGCAGTAGTAGTTCCTCGAGTGGTCCAGATTTTAATATTTTCTTCAATGTTGCACCTAACAGTGATTTTGAAGATCTTAATGATGATTGGGATATCATTTCTGCAACCACCAATAAAATTGAATTGATCGATGTAAGTGGAGGCAATGGAGGAACCGATTATCTCACCTTTGAACGTTAGCCATATCTTTTCCCCAGAAGATGACACCCAAAACTCTCTTATTTTTAAGGGATTTTGGGTGTTTTTTTATTGAAAGTGAGGAAGTCAGCATTTCAAATCACATCTTTAGTATTTATAACCACTGGTTGTTTTTAAAGTTGCATCAAATTATATTATGCTGAAATTTCTTGTTTTCCGCGTTGTGAAAAAGGCACTAGCCTCAAATTGGTTTTTAATGGTTAATCATTGTAGAGTTTTCTACTCACAGCTTCGTACTTGTCGCCTTTAGTCCATACCGGAGTATTCGGATCGTTAGCGATTAGTCTTCCAGCCATAACATAAGATCTGAAAAACTTCAATAAATAATCATAATCTAAAGTATCTGCTTCGTCACCCGGTCTGTGATAGTATTTCGTCACATCTCCGTTGAAAGCTGTAAAACCCAGGCTATAGGTAGGAGCAGGGATTCCTTTTTTAGCGAAGTGTACATTGTCACTTCTATCAAAAAGCCCTTGTTCCGGTGCGGGATCATCTATAGCTTTTAATCCAAAAACAGCAGCAGCATCTTTAATGTTTTGAGCCGCGGTAGTCCGATTTAGACCTACAATCGTCGCAAGTGATGTATCATTGTAACCTCCATTGTCGCTATTAAAACAATACACCATTTGGTTTAGCGGAAGTACCGGATTATTCACGTAGTATTCACTGCCTAAAAGCCCTTTTTCTTCACCTGTAAACAAAATAAAAAGTGCAGACCGTTTGGTGGGATACTTAGCCAAGTTTTGTGCCATACTCAACACTGTCGTTGTGCCAATTGCATTATCACGAGCGCCATTATAAATAGTGTCCCCGGTTTCGTCGGGAGTGCCTACACCAACATGATCGTAATGTGCTGAATAAATTATGTACTCGTTCTTTAAAATCGGGTCGGTTCCCTCAACAACACCAATTACGTTTTGTGTAGTAATATTACCCGAAAAATCACCATTTAATTTAATAGATAGCTTGTGTTTCTTAGTAGTTTCTATTGATGAGGTATATTCTCTGTTAGTATCGAGGAGCCATGAATAGCTAAATGATTTTTTATTGGAAGCTTGATTTTCATCGGAAAGCTGCGAAATACGATCACGATTCCTATCGTGTTCTATAAAACTCCAAATTTGTTGTTTAGCATCAAGAAGCTCTATTACTCCTAATGCACCTGCCTTTTTTGCCAATTCCGACTTGCGGGATATTAAATCGAATGCATCCCTTGCGTCTTTGGAATTCGGACCGCCAGATTTTACCAGAATAAATTTCTCACGTACATCTATTCCATTATAATCATCTTCTAATCCATATCCTAAATAATAAATATCACCTGTATAGTCCACATTGGCAGGTTGCATGGCAACTTTTTGTTTGTATTCTTTACCATTTATTGAAAGGTAAAATGCCGTAGGTTTACTAATTTTTTTCAGTTCAAATTGTTGATAATAATTGCCGGATTTCGGATTTGGCTTTACCCCATAACTTCTAAGTGTATTTGCTAAATAGGAAGCAGCGATCTTGTTTTCCGGAGTCCCGGTTTCCCTACCTTTCAGTAAGTCGTCTGCAAGAAAATATATATGACCCTCAATGGCACTTTTCGCAATAGTTTCCTTTACTTTTTCCTCCTCTGTTTGACCAAATGATATAAAGATGCCTGTAAAAAGACATATAAACACAACTACATTTCTCATAAAATTTACTTTTAATTTCTGAATAGGCATAAAGATAAGTATTTAATCCATTTACTGGTTTTAGTGCAAATTAGCCTAAAAAATGACGTTGAAGATATATAATTCTTAAATTTTGTTTAAACTTTTTAAAAAAAGACTAAACAAAAAGTTAAAGTTGTATTCTAACGCATACTTAAGGAGTATTTTTACATCAATATAAACTCAACAAAAAAAGATTATGAAAAATTTATTGAAACTCGTAATGATTGCCTTTTTAGCAGTTTCCATCGTATCTTGTAGTAATGATGACGATGCAACCACGAATGACCCGGTTACAATTGCGGAATTTGTGGCAAACAATCCCGATTATTCCTCGCTAGGAGCGGCTCTAGATAGAGCTGGTTTAACGGCGACACTTAATGGTCAAACAAATTTTACTGTGTTTGCACCTAACAATGCAGCGTTTGATGCTTTTTTATCCGCAAATGGATTTGCTACTTTAAATGATGTTCCTGTAAGCGTATTAACTCAAGTACT
>CBDUGY010000057.1:0-17952 GCA_965367015.1 uncultured Ulvibacter sp. | reverse complement strand
AATCTTTCATCAATACCAAGTGTTTTCAGAATTCCCGACAAAATTAGTTAAATAAATTAGTATGGCAATGCGCTTTTTAAGGAAGAAATAAACATAAAAAAAGCCATTAGTGTTAGTAATGGCTCCTTTGAAATACTATTAGCGAGTTATTTTATGTACTCGATTGTCGCTGTAACTTCGTGTTCTACATCCATGAATCCTTGTTGATTCATCCAATCATCACTGAAAACCTTGCTCATATATCGAGAGCCGTGGTCAGGAAAAATTACTACAATATTACTATTGTCAGTAAATTCGCCCGCCTCATCTAATTGCTTAAGACCTTGCATGGCCGCACCACTGGTATACCCTACAAACAAACCTTCGGTCTTGGCCAATTCTCGCGCTGTATGTGCACTACTTTCATCGGTAACCTTTACAAAATCATCTATGATATCGAAATCGGTTGCAGTTGGAATAAGGTTTTTACCCAAGCCTTCAATACGGTATGGATAAATTTCGTTTGCATCAAATTCACGCGTTTGATGATATTTCTGTAATACAGATCCGTACGCGTCAATTCCTATTACTTTTATGTGTGGATTTTGCTCCTTCAAGAATCTCGCTGTTCCGGAAATTGTACCTCCTGTACCGCTACATGCGACAAGATGAGTAATCTTTCCATTGGTTTGATTCCATATTTCAGGGCCTGTAGAATTATAATGAGCATCCATATTAAGCTCATTAAAATATTGATTAATATAAACAGAACCTTTTGTTTCTTCTTGTAATCGCTTTGCTACCTGATAATAAGATCTCGGATCATCCGCGCTCACATGTGCCGGGCATACATACACCTTGGCTCCCATAGTTTTAAGCATGTCGATCTTATCCTTAGAAGATTTAGAGCTAACTGCGAGTATACATTCGTAGCCTTTGATAATACTTACCATTGCAATACTAAAACCTGTGTTACCACTAGTTGTTTCAATAATTGTATCTCCAGGTTTTAAAATACCTTTACGCTCAGCTTCTTCAATAATATAAAGTGCAATACGATCTTTCGTAGAATGCCCCGGATTGAATGCTTCGACTTTGGCGTAGTAATTACCTTTCATCTTAGCTGTAATGTTATTTAGCCTTATTAATGGTGTGTTACCAATCAATTCTAAGACACTACTGTGGGCTTTTATTTCTTCTCTCATACAGGGAATATTGTTACAAAATTCAAGGATTAAATCTCAAATTTAAAACATGGCAAATGTACGTAAATATTTTAATTACTCTTTAATTCCTTCCAAATCAAGTATAAAGGCAAAATCCATCGCAACTTCCTTTAATGCTTCAAAACGCCCTGAAGCCCCGCCGTGACCGGCATCCATGTTTGTTTGGAGCAATAAAATATTATCTCCTTTTTTAACTTCTCTTAATTTTGCCACCCATTTCGCAGGTTCCCAGTATTGCACCTGACTATCATGCAAACCGGTAGTAACCAACATATTAGGGTATTTTTTAGCTTCAACATTATCGTAAGGCGAATAACTCTTAATATAATTATAAAATTCGGGGTCATTCGGATTTCCCCATTCGTCATATTCACCGGTGGTTAAGGGAATACTATCATCTAACATCGTTGTCACTACATCCACGAATGGTACCGACGCAACCACTCCGTTATACAACTCGGGTGCCATATTTACAATAGCTCCCATTAAAAGCCCTCCTGCCGAACCTCCCATTGCATATAGGTGTTCATTCGATGTGTACTTCTCCGAAATTACGTATTTAGAAGCGTCTATGAAATCGGTAAATGTATTCTTCTTTTTTAGAAGTTTACCGTCTTCATACCATTGCCTTCCCAGATATTCTCCTCCACGAACGTGAGCAATAGCGAATATAAAACCTCTATCAAGTAAACTTAATCGTGTGGTTGAAAAATAAGGGTCGATTGTGGCACCATAAGAACCGTAAGCATATAGTAGAAAAGGATTTTGTCCGTCCATTTTCGTTCCTTTCTTATAAACCATAGAAATAGGAATTTTCGTTCCGTCGGTTGCAGTAGCCCATACTCTCTTAGATTCATAATTATTCTTATTGAATTTACCGCCTAACACTTCCGTCTCTTTTTTAACTTCTTTTTCACGGGTTTCCATGTTAAAATCAATTACCGATGTAGGAGTGGTTAGTGAATTATAACCGTAACGTAAGATTTTAGTGTCGAATTCAGGGTTACTCGTGGTTCCTGCAGTATAAGTTTCATTATCAAAGGGAAGAAAATAATCGTCTTGAGTATTATCCCATCTCTTGATTCGAATTTTATTGAGGCCGTTAGCACGTTCGCTTATCACTAAATACTCTTTAAAAATATCGATATCTTCAAGTAAAACGTCATCTCTATGCGGAATCATATCCACCCAATTCTCTTTTGTTGTCTTCCCTTCCGAAGTTTTCATCAATTTAAAGTTGAGTGCGTTATCTTTATTCGTTAAAACATAGAAATTATTCCCATAGTGAGAGATACTGTATTCTAACCCTCTTTCCCTAGGCTGAAATACTTTGAATTCGCCATTCGGGGTGTTGGCATTCAGTATTCTGAATTCTGTTGTGAGCGTACTGTATGAACCAATTACTAAATATTTCTTCGATTTAGTTTTATAGATATAGGTTCCGAAGGTTTCATCTTCTTCGGTATAGATTAGTTTATCTTCACTTGCTGGGGTCCCTAGCGCATGCTTATAAATTTGATTAGATCGTAACGTCTGCTCATCTTTACGCGTATAGAATAGCGTTTTATTATCATTAGCCCAAGTAGCACCTCCGGTTGTTAGCGGTATATTCTCATCCATAATCTCACCGGTCTCAAGATTCTTTATATAGATCGTATATTTTCTCCTGCTCAGAGTGTCTATTCCGAAAGAAACCAGCTTGTTATCTTCGCTAACATTGATACCATTAAGATTAAAATATGAATATCCCTCTGCCATTTCATTAACATCAAAAAGAATCTCTTCAGGGGCATCTAAAGACCCTTTTTTCCTGGTATATATGGGATAGTCTTTATTTTTTTCATACCGTGTAATATAATAGTATCCATTTAATTTATAGGGAACAGACTCGTCGTCTTCTTTAATTCTTCCCTTCATCTCCTCAAATAGCGCTTTTTGGAAATCTTTGGTATGCGCCGTCATTTTCTCATAGTAATCATTCTCGCGTTCCAGATAGTCGATCACTTCTGCATTTTCCTTGTCATTTAACCAGTAGTAATTATCTTCTCTTACATCTCCGTGAATTTCAAGATTTTTAACAATCTTATCTGCTTTAGGGGGTACAATGCTCATATCTTTTTCTGAAGTGTCTTTTGTATTACAGGAAGTTGCAAAAATAATTGAAGTTACTGCAATGACCGCTAAATTTTTCATAAACAAAAGGTTGATTTATTTAGCCGCAAAGTAGTAAATTTGTATAGAATATAAAATTAAAAGTATGTTTGGAGATTTAATGGGAATGATGGGGAAATTAAAAGAAACCCAGGAAAAGGTAGAAGCGACAAAAAAGAGGCTGGATACAGTATTAATTGATGAGAAAAGTAGTGATGGCCTTTTAAAAATCACTCTTACGGCTAATAGAGAAATTAAATCTATCGAGATAGACGATTCTTTATTAGAAGACAAAGAACAACTTGAAGATTATTTAATTTTAACCTTGAATAAGGCAATTGAAAAAGCAACTTCGGTAAATGAAGCCGAGATAGGCGCAGTAGCCAAAGAGGGCATGCCAAATATTCCGGGAATGGATCTCTTTAAATAGATTTAATTATTTTTCGCTATATACTTGTCAACGAATGCAAAATGGTGACTGGTATCCTGATAAGTATTATAAGAACTATATCCTGAAAGCTTTCCTAATTCCTGACCTTTATAGTTGAGTACAAGAAGTTTCGGGAACGACTTACTTTGATTATACTTAGCCATTATCTTTTTATTGTAAGTCATTTGCTCCGGCGTAATAATATCAACTCTACGCGGATAATCAACCATCAGCAACACAAAACCTTCTGCTCGGGTCGAAAATTCCTCGCTCTCGAAAAAATCTCGCTTCAGGGCCACACAGGGCGGGCACCAATCGCTTCCGGTAAAATACATCAGTATTGGTTTCTTTGATTGCTGAGAAATCTTTTCAGCTTCTTCAAGATTCGTAAGCCAGATTAAATTAGATTCAGACTCTTGCGAATATGAAATGAGAGTCGTTAGGAAGAACAATACAACTATTAAACGCTTCATATGTAGGTTATTTTGAGTTCGAAGATTGCATAATGTATGCCAAAGATGGTAAAAAAAAAAGAATTCCCAAATTAATGGGAATTCTCTTTCAATACATTGATGGTTATTTTACTGTGTGACGACCTACTAGTTATTGTTGATCAGTCTAAATTCTGTTCTACGGTTTGTAGCGTGCTCACGTTCTGTACAAGATACACCGTCTGCACATCTGTTCTTTAATCTTCTTTCACCGAATCCGTTAGCAACTAATAAGCTACTGTTGATTCCTTTAGATTGAAGGTAAGTAACAACCGCTTGCGCTCTTCTTTCAGAAAGATCCTGATTAGAAGTACTTCCACCTCTAGAATCTGTATGAGAAGCTATTTCTAACTTAACACCAGGATTAGCAGCCAATACAGGCATTAATCGAGTGTCGATAATTCTTTTTGCATCACCTGTTAAAGTTGCGCTACCTAGGTTCCAGTTTATTGGAAGTGCTTGGTATTCAACTAAAGCACATTCAACTTCTTTCCAAGTCGTTAATCCACCTTTAGTTTGAAGAACTTCTTTTGTTACAGTCTTAGTAACAGCAGGAACAGTAACCTCATCAACTCTAGCATCTGAAACCAGTTTTGTTACTTTCAACGTTTTAGATTGTCCAGGAATATCAACAGATCTTGTTGAAGGTGCTGAAGCCATTATCGTTTTCTTGAAAGTAGTGGATTGAGCAGGAATCTCTTCTACTCTACTAGATTCGTTAGAAATAATAGTTTTCTTAACAGTTGAAGTTACAGCTGGAATTTCAATTCGCTCTGTAGTTGGAGGAGTTACCATAACTTTCTTAGTCATCGTTTTTCTCACTTCAGGAACTGTTACAACTCTTGTAGTAGGAGGCGTTACCATAACAGTAGTTTTAACCGTTTTGGTTTCACCGGGAATATCAATTACTCTCGTTGATGCTGGTCTAACTAAAATTGATCTAGTATAAGTACCCTCACCACAATTTGATCCACTACCTGCGCTTTCGTCGCAATCTGAAGTTCTAACAAATGATGCATCATTCGCCAAACGTTGTACACTTACAGTAGTATATTCTGCAGGAACACCTTTGTAACACCAGTATCTACAGTCGTTTGGATCGCTTGAAGCACATTCGGCTGCAGGAGTATCACTCATTTCCCATCTTGCCGTAACTGGCTTAACCTCGATAGTTTCCACATCAGTGGTAAAACTTGCCGGCGTAGTTCTGATAGATGTACCGTATTCTCTTTTCTTGTACGTTAATGTTTCAGTACCCCATTCAGCTGGAATAACTTCCAATCGCTGAGATGGTTCTTTTACAGTAATAGTTACGTCTCTTGTTTCGTAAACAGCAGGAACGATTTCAACTTTTTGATAAGAAGGTTGCGTAACAACTTCGAAAGTTCTGTTTTCATAAACAGCAGGAACTACACGTAAGCTATAGCTAGCATCACTTGTAGTAACAACTTCTGTATCAGTAGTTACTTCAGAAGGAACCTTTACAAGGCGTTGAGAAGCTTCTTTAGTTACAACACTAAAAGTTTCAGTTGAATATTGTGCTGGAATTACTTCTAATTTTTGAGCAGCCGCCTTAGAATCAACGCTAATAGTCTCTGTTGTATATTGAGCAGGAACCACGCTTAATTTCTTATATGCAGGAGAAACCTGTACAGTAACGTCCTGATTAACCCAGATATCCGGAGTCACACAGCGAACGTAACACTTGCCAGGTTCAGGGTTTGTTGGAAGGTCTTGTGAGAAAGCTACCGAAGCAACTAAAAGGGAAAGACCTAAAAGAATAATTTTTTTCATGTTTGTAAATATTTAAATGGTTATAAATTAGATGGCTAAATTACTATTGTATTCCTAAATTTACTTAAAATACACCAACAAACTTGTGTGAGTCAGTACTCTTTTCGTTTAGTTGCACATTAACGAGGATTAAGTGTAAGTGCTTCTAACAGATTATGTTTCAGAAATTAATTTTAAACTTTAAATCTCCTTTTTTCCTTTTTTTTTTAGATATTTAGATCCTAGTAACAAGTGTAATCCAAAAAACCTCAACTATGTTTGAATTAAAAAAAAGCGGTGATAAATTTCATTTTGTTTTGAAAGCCGGAAATGGACAAGTAATACTTTCAAGTCAAATGTATTCTTCTAAGGCAACCGCGATGAATGGTATTGAATCTGTAAAGAAGAATTGTGGAAACGACAATTGTATTGAAAGAAAAACTGCTAAGAATGGAAAATTTCATTTTAATGTAAAATCTACCAATGGTCAAATAATTGGAAGTAGTCAAATGTATGCAGCAGAATCAGGTATGAATAATGGAATTGAATCTGTTAGAAAAAATGCTCCTAAAGCCGACGTAAAAGAGGTAGAATAGATTTTCAATACTTAAAGACATAAAAGCTTCCTAACAGGAAGCTTTTTTTATGCGTAATTCTGTAGTACCGTTAAGAAGTGTTCGTGCATCGCATCGGTATAGTCAAGATGAGTTACAATACGCAACTTCCCCTGACCCATGTCACTTATACGTATATCTCTGGCTATCAGATCGCTCATAAACTTTTCTTCGGAAAAGTCTTCGGAAAGATAAAAAATAACAATATTAGTTTCGGTAGGCTCAACTTTACTTACGTAGGAAGCCCCTTTAAGTACATCCGAAATTTCTGAAGCTTTCTTATGATCTTCCGCCAGTCTTTCTACATTGTGCTCCAGCGCATATAGCCCGGCGGCAGCCATAAACCCCACCTGCCTCATTCCTCCACCTAAAACCTTCCTAACCCTGATCGCATTGCGCATTAATTCTTTTTTACCAATTAAAACCGTTCCCAGCGGCGTTCCCAGTCCCTTGCTTAAACATATTGATATTGTGTCGAAAATTTTTCCGTAGTCCTTAGTATTTTCACTTTTAGCGACAATCGCATTCATCAATCTTGCGCCATCCAAATGCAAGCCCAATCCATTTGTGTCGCAAACAGTTCTGATTTTTCTTATTTCCTCGAAATCATAACAAGCTCCACCCCCTTTGTTAGTTGTATTTTCTAAACAAACCAAGGATGTTAACGGACTGTGATAAAAATCGGGTGGATTGATAGATTCTATTACTTGTTGTGCAGTGATCATCCCTCGATTTCCATCTACCAATTTACATGAAACGCCACTATTAAATGACACTCCCCCACCTTCATAATTATATACGTGCGCCCATTTATCGCAAATAAGCTGTTCTCCCGGCTGCGTATGAAGCTTTATTGCCGCCTGATTTGCCATACTCCCGGAAGGAAAAAATAAAGCATCATCCATCCCGAACATTGTTGCTAGCTTATCCTCTAATGCATTTACCGTTGGATCTTCCTTATATACATCGTCTCCGGTTTCGGCACGAACTATAGCCTCCAACATACCCGTTGAAGGTTTAGTTACAGTATCACTTCTTAAATCAATTGTCATATTAATTTTCCCAATGAGGCAGGGATCTTTTTAATTACATTATTATCAATAAATTATTCACCATTTACAAAACACTCAAAACTCCCAATCGGACTCCCATCCGGGATCGTTGGCGGGTTGATTACTTTAAAATCTTCCGGGTCTTCTCTAAACTGATTTATTTCTCGAACCAGTTGTTCAGAAAAGACATCCCGGTTTCTGGATAGTTTTTTGGTTAGATCGTCAAGCGTTTCATTAACCAAGGATTTTGTCTGCGGAATGCTTCGGCTGCTAGCCACCAAATTCAACAAATGTTGCAGCGTCACATATTGCACTGTTTGCTGTATTTCCTTGTGATATGATGAAGACTCTTCCGAAGAAAACGCTGTATTAATTAGTCTATCCAATACATCTTTAAATCCGATATTCTCAGGCTGTAGCGCCTTTTGCTGAATCAGTCGATTGGCTCTTTCAGGATGTAACAACAAGCCTAACGTCATATCTGAAGCCGTTGCAGCGGCCCCCAAAGCATCGAATGCCACCCCGGTCTTACTTTTAAAAGATTCTCGAGAACGCCAGTATCCATAGGCTCTGGGAGGGAAAAGCGCTAACTTGTCCTCAGGAATTGCCAAGGTAGTTGGTTGTATGGTCATTAAAACCGACTGTAATGCCTGCATCTGCTCTTGCCTCGGAAGTATCTTATTTGTTACTCCCCCAGCTCCTTTTACCGCATAATTATAATCCATCCCTCCTATCAACTTCACAGCTGCTTCTGTTTGGAAGCGATGATAAAAATATAATGGTACAAATACGTCTTCCAGCACCGAATAAGGTTCTCCTGTTCTGATATTATCTTTTGAAAAATTAGCAATTGCTGTCGCACGAAGCTTTAAAAGGTCTTTTAACTCTTCTGAAATATCAGCTCCGTTATCCCATAAGTGTGCCTTGGCATGCGCTCCACTTTGTGGGCGCGCGTCACTATCGGAGATAAAAGGAAAACCCTCGTCTTCAGCTTTCCGAAGAATGCCCGATAAAAACACTTTTTCATCTACACTCTCAGGGATATCACTGTAACTATAAGCTACAGTTATCTTATCCCAATCTCCAATTCCCGTAGCATAAGCATCGCTAAAGTCTACCTCTCCATTGTTTAATTTTAAAGTGGGATGCGGATAATCCATCACACTGGATCTATTTTTTGTGCTCGCTGCGAAATTATGCGCAAAACCAAGTGTATGTCCCACCTCATGGGCTGAAAGTTGTCTGATTCTCGCCAATGCCATATCCAACATTTGTTGGTGATTGTCGTCCCTTTGAGCAAATGGTTTGTTCATTAATGCCTGAGCTATTAAGAAATCTTGTCGGATACGCAGACTACCCAAACTTACATGACCTTTGATGATCTCTCCCGTACGCGGGTCATTGATAGTTAAGCCATAACTCCAACCTCGAGTCGACCGATGCACCCATTGTATTACATTGTAACGTAAATCCATAGGATCTGCTCCTTCCGGTAACATTTTTACCTGAAAGGCATCTTTAAAGCCAATAGCTTCAAAGGCTTGATTCCACCAACGCGCACCTTCCAATAATCCCGACCTAACAGGCTCGGGAGTACCGGGGTCTAAATAATAAATTATAGGGTCTACTGCTTCACTGACAGCTGCTGAAGGATCCTTCTTTTCCAGTCTATGACGTGTAATAAAACGCTTGGTAATCGGTTCCCAAATAGGAGTACTATAATCTAAATATGTTGTAGGATAAGAACCACTTCTTGGATCAAAAACTCTGGGGGTATAGCCGGCATCGGGTAATTCAACAAAGCTGTGATGTTGAATCACCGAAACTGATGATGCATCGGGTGCGACACTGCCAAGGTTTCTACCTGAGGGTTCCCCGGTGAAAGTTAACATAGTTTCAAATTCTACATTTTTTGGAAATCCCTTGGTGTTTTCCATCCATAGGGTGCTTCGAGATTTATCGAGCTTGTAGGTGCCTTCTTTATTACGCTTTAGCTTTTGTGCCACCCCGTGCGCGTCTAACATTAAAAATGGAGTAAGATCAACCACAAACTTATCATTTATAGTATCCTTAATATCAAAACCGAATAAAATTGATTTAGCGAATGCCTGTTCTACCGATTTCTTTTCTAAGGCATTATCGGTATTGGCCCGATACTGCATATTGGGTTGCATCAATAGCAACTTGTTGCCGCTTTTAATGAATTTAACCAGTACCCCCTCACCCAACTGACCTCTGTCGAGACCAATATCGTTAGAGCCTAATCCCGTGCTCAAGGAATGCACATACAAGAATTCAGTATCTATTTTATCGACCTCCAGGTAAATATTTCCTTCAGCTTCTGAATAATGATAATTGAAAAATCCTTCTGTTTTTTTTAGATCCTTCTTTTTTTCGAGGAATTGTGCCTCCACGGTGTAGATTCCGAAGAGCACACAAAGTGCGATACATATATGTTTCATAGTAAAATTTTATTATTTGGGAGCGTATAAAACTATGAAAATAAATCTATAAATCTAATCAGGTTGCCCGTGTTCAGTTTTTGGGCTGCATCTCACTTATTGAAGGTTTGCAATTTTCAACGCAATAAACAGAAATTCTTTAAGCCTACTTTTAAAAAATATTCTTTCAGCTTTAAATTAATAACTCTAGTTTTGTTACGTACTGAATTTTAATTAAAATATCCGCACTAAGGCGGAGAATAGATATGATAACAACCGATCAACTCAAAGACCTTCGCGACCGTCTGGAAGCGTTAAGGCAATATCTTTGACATTGCTGGCAAGCAAATTGAAATCACAAACGACGAAGAAAAAACCTACGATCCTAATTTTTGGAACAATCCACAGGAAGCTGAAGCTTTTATGAAAGTACTTCGGAACAAAAAAAAGTGGGTGACCGACTACGATACTGCTGTTAGTTTATTTGAAGATGCAGAAGTTATTTACGATTTCTTTAAAGAAGGCGAAGGCACCGCAGAAAATGTAGAAAAGCGTTACAACGAAGCACTGGTTGCGATTGAAGCCCTGGAATTCAGGAATATGCTGAGCGAGGAAGGTGACGACCTCAGCGCTGTTTTACAAATAACCGCAGGTGCAGGAGGTACCGAAAGTTGTGATTGGGCGCAGATGCTCATGCGAATGTATTTGATGTGGGCCGAGAAAAATGGTTTTAAGGTCAAGGAATTGAACTTTCAGGCCGGAGACGTTGCCGGGATTAAAACAGTAACGCTCGAAATCGATGGGGAATATGCTTTCGGATGGCTAAAAAGTGAAAATGGTGTCCACAGGCTGGTTCGTATCTCACCTTTCGACAGCAATGCAAAGCGCCATACTAGTTTCGCAAGTGTCTATGTGTATCCGTTGGTTGATGACAGTATTGAAATCGACATAAACCCATCCGATATTTCCTGGGATTTTGCGCGCAGTAGTGGCGCCGGGGGTCAAAATGTGAACAAAGTGGAAACTAAAGCAATTCTAACCCACAATCCGAGTGGCATCGTAATTCATAATAGCGAAACCCGTTCACAGCTCGAAAATCGTGAAAAGGCTATGCAGATGCTTAAATCGCAATTATACGAGATAGAGCTGCGCAAGCAACAGGCTCAACGCGCAGAGATTGAAGACAGTAAAATGGCAATCGAATGGGGATCTCAGATCAGAAACTATGTGTTGCATCCATATAAGTTGGTAAAAGACGTGCGTACAGGTTATGAAACCGGTAATACAGATGCGATGCTCGATGGGGCTATTGATGAATTTCTAAAAGCTTACCTAATGATGACCGGACAAAAAGAAAAGAGTGATGAGTTGTAATAATTAAAAGCTTCATATTTATGAAAAATAATTTCAGATTAATCCTCATTCTTATACTCTGTGCTATTGAAATAGTTACGGCTCAGGATCTCACCTTCGAGGAATACAATCCTGTCTCCACGCTTGTTGTTCCCGGCGAAATAGTTAAAAAAGCTAAATTTCCATTTATTGATGTTCACGGGCATCAATACCGAATGGCCGAACAGGATCTCACTCCGGTAATTGAAGCAATGGATACGCTTAACATGGCAATAATGGTAAATTTGAGTGGCCGTTCCGGTAAAAATCTTCAAAAATCTGTTGCGAATATTGCTGAAAATTTCCCCAACCGTTTTGTGGTTTTCGCAAATGTTGATTTCGACGACGTTGGAAAAAAAGGCTGGACTGAAGCAGCTGTTGCACAACTAAAAGAAGATGTGAAAAACGGGGCGAGAGGCTTAAAGATATATAAAAGTCTTGGGTTAAGAAATAAAGATACAGACGGAAAAAGGATTGCTGTAGATGATGCTCGGCTCGACCCAATTTGGGCGACATGTGGCGAATTGGGCATTCCGGTGCTAATTCATACGGCAGATCCAAAACCCTTTTGGGATGAATTCGACGGCGACAATGAACGTTGGCTGGAACTTAAAACCAAACCCAATAGAAAACGCAGTGCAACCGATCCTGCACCCTGGGAACAATTGATAGCCGAACAACATAATATGTTTAAAAAACATCCTGAGACTACCTTTATTAATGCGCATATGGGGTGGTACGCCAATGACCTTGGAAAGTTAGGAGAACTATTAGATGAAATGCCCAATATGAATGTTGGAATTGGCGCCATTATTGCGGAATTAGGCAGACAGCCACGTAATGCCAAAAAGTTCTTCATTAAATATCAGGACAGAATTCTTTTCGGGAAGGATAGCTGGGTTCCGGAGGAATTTCCAACCTATTTTAGAGTATTAGAAAGCGACGATGAATACTTCCCGTATCATAAAAAATATCATGCTTATTGGGCGATGTACGGTTTGGACCTTCCAGATGAAGTATTGAAGAAAGTTTATTATAAAAATGCACTACGGATTGTTCCGGGATTAGACAAAAGTTTGTTTCCAAATTAAAATTGGTTCTAAAAAGAACATTTATCTTTATCTCTAAGAAGAAAAATAATGAAGGCAGCCACTGTTTCAGAAATAAAGAAAGAACTGAAATTTCGTTCCAGCGATGAGTTAGAACTACTTTGTCTTCGATTGGCACGATTTAAAAAAGAAAATAAGGAACTTCTAACCTATTTGCTGTTCGAATCTCAAGATGAGGAAGCCTTTATTCGCGGCGTTAAAGATGAAATGGATGAGCTTTTTGAAACGATTAATGTTTCCAAGTTTTTCTATATTAAAAAGACGGTTAGAAAAATTCTCAGGAATGTAAAAAAGTATGCCCGTTACTCACCTAAAAAAGAAACGG
Source organism: uncultured Ulvibacter sp. (assembly GCA_965367015.1). Classification (GTDB taxonomy): domain Bacteria; phylum Bacteroidota; class Bacteroidia; order Flavobacteriales; family Flavobacteriaceae; genus CAXBES01. The sequence goes on along the minus strand of CBDUGY010000057.1, from coordinate 4,969 downwards.
AAGTAGAATTGTTACTTTATTTCTGTGAAAAACTCAAAGATTTCAGACCTTCCATCAAAAGAAACGTCACCCTAACCAATTTGTTCAACAGACAGCTTGATTATATTAGCAAAAAAGTGGAAACGCTTCACGAAGACCTACAATACGATTATCAGGCAGAATTAGAGGAGTTACGCAATTAACTTTTAAATATATTATTATGAAAGATCTCACTATAACATTTACCCGATTTAGAGTATTGATTAGTCTTGGGGTAATAATACTGTTCTCTTCGTTCGTCTCGATATTATTAGGACCAATAAAACTAGCTGTAGAATCGAATCATTCGACAATTCAATTTACGGTTCCCATTTCAAACGGCATCACTAAAGTAACGGGTAAGTTTACTGAATATGTGATGGACATAGAATATGACTCCATAAATTTTACCAATTCAAAATTTAACTTGGATATAAAGGCTGCCAGCATCAACACAGGAATCCCGGATAGAGACGATCATTTGCGAACTGCCGACTTCTTCGATGTGGAAACCTATCCGAATATCACTTTTGTGAGCAGTTCAATTTCGGAGGCTCCCAATGAAGAATACGTTCTTCATGGAAAGTTTACTATGCATGGTGTTTCTAAAGATATGAGTATACCGCTTATTCCTACCGGAAAAGAAGGCAAATACACGCTGGGTTTTGCTTCACAATTCACCCTTCATAGAACCGACTTTGGTGTGGGAAACGACTTCCAGCATACGTCCATGGATAATTTTATAGGAGACGAAATTTCAGTAGAAATTTATTTTTGGACTAAAAAATGGAAAGAGCCTAAGAAATAGCATGTAGTAAGTTCTAAGTTTCAGCAATAGTCATAAATTTGTCGAAATTAATTAAAACATCCCGCCCTCGCGGGCAATACCTATGGTCACAATCTATCACAATCCGCGTTGCAGCAAATCCCGAGAATGTACAGCTTTTTTTGATTCTTCAAAAGAGGAAGTAGCTATCGTTAATTATATGAAAACGCCTTTTTCAGAAGGAGAATTGACAAAATTAATCTCCCTTTTAAAAATGAAACCTATTGATTTGGTACGCACGAATGAGGCGATATGGAAGGAAAACTTCAAAGGCAAGCAAATGACCGATGCTGAAATAATAACAGCAATGGTAGAAAATCCGAAATTAATCCAGCGTCCAATCGTCGTTAAAGGCAATAAGGCAGTAATCGCAAGACCCCTGGAAGCTGTAAACTCCATTTTATAATTTCATAGGTTTTATTTAACAGAACTTTAATAAAAGTAGACTAAACCCGTGGGTATTTTCGTGGTCAAATGGATTAAACCAACTACATGAAAAAATTGCTTACCGCGCTTACATTATTGATCTCCATATCTATTTATGCGCAACGCCCTCAAAATCAAGAACCTGTTACAATTTCCGGTTACATTTACGAAGAAGGATCAAATATTCCTCTGGAATATGCTACTGTCGCATTTATCGATAAAGATGGTAAAATTGTTACCGGGGGCATATCTGATGCCAAAGGTAGATACAAAATTGATGTTCCAGCAGGTTTATATACTGTTCAATTTGAATTTATTTCCTTTAAAACCAAAAGGCTCCCCAATCAGAACCTGATAAAGAACACCGAATTACCCGACATGACCCTGGCGCTGGATGCCGCCAGTTTAGACGAGGTCGTAGTACGTGCTGAAACTACTGAGGTCCAAATTAGACTCGATAAAAAGATATACAATATTGGTAAAGACCTCACTACTAGTGGCGCTACTGTGAGTGATGCACTTAATAATGTTCCCTCGGTAAATGTAGATGTAGAAGGAGCTATCAGTTTACGAGGTAACGAAAACGTACGTATTTTAATAAACGGAAAACCTTCGGCCATCGCCGGATTTGGATCTACCGACGCCTTGAGACAACTTCCGGCTGAAGCTATCGATCGCGTAGAAGTGATCACGTCGCCATCAGCCAGATACGATGCAGAAGGAACTGCCGGAATTTTAAATATCATCTTGAGAAAGGAGAAAACACTCGGATTGAATGGTTCTTTTACCGCGAATTACGGAGTTCCGCTAAGTAGCGGACTTTCAGGAAATATAAATTTGAGAACTGATAAATTCAATATTTTCAATACCACCGGAATTCGATACGACAATTCTCCCGGAAATGCCTATTTCGAAAACAGATACTTCTCTACTAGCAACAATCCGTTAATAATCGAAAATCGTGATTACAACCGGTTGCGTAGAGGTTTTAATACCAACTTAGGAATCGAATATTTTCTAACGGAAAATTCTTCCATAACCGCTACCGGTTTCTACAGATTGGGTGATAATAAGACCACGACTACTAATGAAACCGACGAGTTTAACGCTCAGAATATGTTGGATGTTAGTAGAACGCGTATAGAGAATGAAAATGAAGATGACGACAGCTATCAATTTTCACTGAACTATATCAATAAGTTTAATGATGATGGTCATGAACTTAAGATCGATTTACAATATGAGAACGACAGCGAAACTGAAAAATCATTTATTGAAGAAAGTAATACATTTCCTTCCACGGTGATATTACCTTCTGAATTTATTACTGCGATTGAAGACCAGAACGAATATCTGGCTCAGGCAGATTATGTACTACCCATTGGAGAGAATGCACAATTCGAAGCTGGATTTCGCGGGAATTATAAAGAAACCATTACCGACTATGAATTACTGGAAGAGGTAGAAACCACCGGGTTATATGTGAGAAATGATAGTATCTCGAATATCTTCACTTATAACGAGAATGTAAATGCACTTTATTCGCAATACGGTAATAAGTTTGGAAGGTTTTCATTTTTACTTGGTTTACGAATGGAAAACACACAGTTGAAGGGGGAAGTTGCTGCTGATGTACAAAGTATTCCCGGCGATGTAGATCTGAATTTTGATAAGAATTATACCGGGTTGTTTCCAACAGTAAATCTTATTTATGAATTAGGGGAACGAGAAAGCCTTACATTGGGTTATAACAGGAGAATTAACAGACCCCGAGGTTATTTTATCAATCCTTTTCCATCACGATCAAGTGAAGCAAATATTTTTCAGGGGAATCCCGATCTGGATCCGGCATATGCCAGTGCATTCGATTTGGGATATTTAAGAAGATGGGATAAGCTCACTCTTACAAGTTCTATCTATTATCAGTATGAAACCGATGCTTTTGAACGTATTCAGGAAGATACCGGATTGTTTACTTCTAATGGGACACCTATTATTAGAACGTTACCTATTAATCTGGCTACAAATCAGAGATATGGGTTTGAGGCCGGCATGCTTTATAATCCTGCCAAATGGCTTCGTTTAAACGGGAGCTTTAACTTCTTTAAGTTTGTTACCGAAGGTACCTTTAACGATATTGACTACGGTGCCGAAAATACAAGTTGGTTCGCTCGATTTAGTAGTAAGATAAGTCTTCCGGCAAAGATTGATTGGCAAACCAACGCCTTTTATCGAGGTCCGAGCAACAATTCGCAAACCGAGAGTGAGGGAATATTTTCCTTAAATCTTGCGTTAAGCAAGGATATTATTGACCAGAATGGAACACTAGCATTTAATGTGAGTGATCTTCTCAATTCGAGAAAACGATCATCCGTAACTCAAACTGATAGCTTTATAAGTTCAAGCGAATTTCAATGGAGAGAGCGTCAATTTACACTTTCGTTCACGTACAGATTTAATCAGAAAAAACAACGTCAGCGCACTGATAGAGGGGGCGGAGACGACGAAGGGGATTTTGAAGGATAAAATTGGAAGATTTGGTCACTTTTTTCAGATTATCGACAAAAAAAATCGTCAAAAAACAAAAAATCAGTATTTTCTTACATAAATTGTTGCTATATAGTCAAAATATTATGTTAAAGTTTGCTTTGTAAGAAAAATAAAACAAACGCAGGGACATATAGTAAAAAAAGGGTGTCCCGAATGTTGTTATTTAAACGACTCATTTAAAGATTGTTAAAATTTGCTGAAACGGAAATTATTTGTTTTTTATAAACTTCTTTTTCTATAGTTTAGCAAAAGTAACAACGAACTTTTTATCCCCACAATCATGAACTATTCTAAACCGAAATTTCGGCAGGCGCGGCAATTAGCAAAAGTCGTACTCGCCCTATCTTTGATCTCTACAATTCAACTTTATGGACAAGTTGGTATTAACACAACTAACCCAACTGCTACTCTTGATGTTAACGGGAGCCTGCGAATAAGGCAATTAGACAATGCGTCCGGATCGCATGTTCTAAGCATTAATAACGAAGGAAAAGTATCTAAATTTAAAACCTATCTACTATACGATGGTGATGAGGTAGTGGCAACCAGCCCTGTCGATGAGGTACTAACCGGTTCGGAGACATTAAATGATATCGACCTTGGTTTAAAAATAGTTGTCACCATCCCTAAACAGACCAGCGCCAAGGTAATTGTAAATTACTCGGTACCCATGGGTACGAGTCTTGAAAACAATCCTGAGAAAACATATATCGGATTGACATTTTTAAAAGATGCTGTAGAAATGCCTCAGGGATCAAGGAAATTTACACTTCCTCCATTGCAATTACAGAGCGGTAATAATATTAGTAGTATGGGAACTATTACCAATACTTATATAGAAAATTTTGAGCCATATCCTACCGAGCGGCAGATTGTTTATGCGGTAAAAGGATATGTAGAGCAACATACTATGAGCAATGCGCAATATGCGTATAAATTTAATATGTGGAATAATAGTAATACTAATTACAATTGGGGAAAAGCATCTATTTCTTACCAGACATATGTGAAGTAAATAGAAGAAAACAAGCATAAAAAAAGGGATTCACTCGAGTGAATCCCTTTTTTTATGATATATAAGAATCTTATTCTTCTAATTCGTTTCTTTTAGCTTCTCGCTTTAATTTCCAGTTTTCGTACAGCTGTCCA
>CBDUGY010000056.1:0-18303 GCA_965367015.1 uncultured Ulvibacter sp. | reverse complement strand
TGACGTAGGTGTAATATTAGCCGAAAATATGATTCGGCATTTGGAAGATGAAAAATTGCGCCTCAGTAATAGCGGAATTGAACTTTCAACTAATCAAATTATTTATAACGCCACTGCAGAAGTTTCCGGAGCGATATTAACAGCAGTGCTCACAACTATAATAAGTTTTCTCCCTGTTTTTACGATGATTGGCGCTGAAGGCAAACTATTTAGACCTCTGGCATTTACCAAAACGATGGCACTATCTGCCTCTTTGGTTATCGCTCTTTTCTTAATTCCACCCTTCGCGGCGTATTTGTTCAAAAGAAAAAATATTAAAACTTCCTTTTTATATATTCTTAATATCTCACTTGTAGTTTTGGGAATAATTGCAATGATTTCGTTTCACTGGTTAGGCATTATTCTAATTGCCTTCGGAATTGTTGGAATACTCGGATTAAAAGGGAAAATTAATAAGAAAAATCAAAATCTCACAAATATCATAATATCTTCTATAGCGATTGTATTTCTGCTTGCCGAATACTGGAGACCTTTAGGATTCGACAGAAGTATCCTCATCAATTTGATATTTGTAGGTATAATCTGCTTCGGTATTTTGGGAATTTTCTCAATTTTCCGAAGATATTACGGCCAGATTTTGAGATGGGCATTAGCAAATAAACTGCTATTTCTTATCATTCCAACTACTGTTCTTATTTCAGGAGCATGGATCATGAACAACACCGGAAAAGAATTCATGCCATCTCTTAATGAGGGTTCTTTCCTGCTAATGCCAACATCCTTACCACATGCTGGTGTGGAAGAGAACAAAAGGGTGTTACAGCAACTGGATATGGCAGTAGCGACAATACCTGAAATAGAAACGGTAGTTGGTAAAGCGGGGAGAACAGAATCTGCACTCGATCCTGCACCTCTTTCAATGTACGAGAATGTAATTCAGTATAAGTCGGAATTCATGCGCAATGCCGACGGTGATCGCCAACGCTATAAGACAAACGCAGATGGTTTGTTTATGTTGAAAAATGAGCAGTACAATATCAATCCGAATAACGAAATTAAAAATGGAGGGAATTATGATGAATCCATGCTTATTACGTCTGTTAAGAGAGCTGACTTAATTGAAGATGAAGACGGTGAATATTATCGTAATTGGCGTCCTGAAATAAATAGCCCTGATGATATTTGGAATGAAATCGCAAAAGTCACCAAACTTCCCGGCGTGACTTCTGCACCCAAACTGCAACCTATAGAGACTCGATTGGTAATGCTTCAAACCGGGATGCGCGCTCCAATGGGAATTAAGGTAAAAGGACAGAATCTTGCTCAAATCGAAGCTTTCGGATTACAACTGGAGACTATATTGAAACAAGCTGAAGGCGTAAAAGAACAAGCCGTATTTGCAGATAGAATAGTAGGAAAGCCCTATTTACTTATCGATATCAAACGAGATCAGCTTGCCCGATACGGGATCTCGGTGACAGATGTGCAGGAAATTTTGCAAGTCGCTGTGGGCGGTATGCCACTAACACAAACAGTGGAAGGTCGTGAACGATATGCTATTCGAGTGCGTTATCCTAGAGAATTACGTGCAAATGAGGAAGATCTCAATAAGATATATGTCCCTGTATCAAATGGAAGTCCGGTTCCTCTGGGTGAGCTGGTTGATATCCGTTACGAACAAGGACCTCAGGTAATTAAAAGTGAAGATACATTTTTGATCGGATATGTTTTATTCGACAAACTGGACGGCTTCGCAGAAGTTGATGTTGTTGAGAATGCTCAAGCCCTGATTAAAGAACGTATTGATAGCGGGGATTTGGTGGTGCCGCAAGGAATAAGTTATCGTTTTACCGGAACCTATGAAAATCAGTTGCGAGCAGAGAAAACGCTATCGGTTGTTGTACCTCTGGCACTATTTATCATCTTTTTGATTCTGTATTTCCAGTTTCGTTCGGTGTCAACATCGCTAATGGTCTTTACCGGTATTACTGTTGCTTTTGCGGGAGGTTTCATAATGATATGGTTGTATGGCCAGGACTGGTTCTTTAATTTCAACCTGTTTGGAGAAAATATGCGTGACCTGTTTAACATGAAAACTATCAATTTGAGTGTGGCAGTTTGGGTTGGCTTTATTGCGCTATTCGGAATTGCTACCGACGATGGAGTTGTGATGGCAACATATCTAACACAAACCTTCGACCGTGAACAACCAAAAGACAGAAAAGCTATAAGACATGCAGCTTTGGAGGCAGCCCAGAAGCGAATTCGCCCTTGCTTAATGACAACAGTGACGACAATTCTTGCCCTGCTCCCGGTCTTGACATCTACTGGAAAAGGTAGTGATATAATGATTCCGATGGCAATTCCAATATTTGGTGGGATGGTTATAGATATTACATCTTACTTTATAGTTCCCGTATTGTATAGCTGGAGGAAGGAATATCAACTTAAAAGAGTGAACAAATGAAAAATTTAAAATTAGCAATTGGTATTTTGTTTTTCTCAGCGTTTGCGAATGCTCAAGATTTACAATCGTATATTCAGGAAGCCGAAGCTAATAATCCACAAATTCGCGCTTTTGAACTTCGGTATGACATTGCTGAAGAAAAAATAAATGAAGCCAATTGGATTCCGAATACGGAGTTTAGTGTAGGATATTTCGTTAGTGAGCCGGAAACCAGAGTAGGTGCACAAAGTGCTCGTTTTTCCGTGAAGCAAATGTTACCATGGTTTGGCACAATCGCAGCTCGTGAAAACTATGCTTCTTCGATGGCTGACGCCGAATACATTGAAATTGCTATTGCCAAGCGCAAACTGGCGTTGTCTCTATCGCAATCTTATTACGATCTCTATACAATTCGCGCGAAGCAGGAAGTCCTGCAGGAAAATATTCTGTTATTGGAAACCTATGAGCGCCTGGCTTTAACATCAGTTGAGGTAGGAAAGGCGAGTCTGGTCGATATACTTCGGTTGCAAATGAGACAAAATGAACTACAACAGCAGAAGGAGGTACTGGAAGAAGAATATTTTGCAGAACAAACAGTGTTTAACAATCTTTTGAGTGTAGAAGAAAACCGAAGCGTCAATTTGGTTTCAGTAATGGAAATTCCTGAAGAAGACCCCATTTATGCTGCAGATGCATTAATGGTCAATCCGGAGCTACTGAAATTCGATAAATTATATGAATCGGTAACCCAGTCTGAACTACTCAACTCCCGTGAAGCGCAACCAATGTTTGGCTTCGGATTGGATTACGTTGCTGTCTCCGAACGAACTGACATGAATATGATAGATAACGGTAAGGATATTATAATGCCGATGGTTTCAATATCTATACCGCTGTTCAACAAGCGATACAAATCTGTGTCTCGTCAAAATGAATACAAACAACAAGAAATCACATCACTTAAGGAAGAACGTTTCAATATTCTAGAAACTGCTTTCACAAAAGCGAAATCCCAACGTAATCAGGCGAGGATTGCTTTTCGAACGCAACAGAAAAACCTGAAACAAGCCAGGGATGCAGAAGAAATACTCATAAAAAATTATGAAACAGGAACTATCGATTTTAATGATGTTCTCGACATTCAGGAATTACAGCTTAAATTTCAAATGAATCAAATAGAGGCAACAAAAATGTACTTTATACAAAGTGCAATTATCAATTATTTAATAAACGTATAAATTTTAAAAAGATGAAAAATTTTAAATCAATTTTAGTAGCAATGGTATTAGCTTCGGTCGTAATGGTATTTTCATGTAAGGAAAATAAATCTGAAGCAGATACTGAAACACAAACAGAAACTGTAACTGAAAATATTTCAGAAGAACAAGGAAAAGAATATACCTCGGCATATGTTTGTCCGATGCATTGTAAAGACAGCGGAAGCGCTTCCGAAGGAAATTGTGGTACCTGCGGAATGAGTCTAGTAAAAAATGAGGATCATAATTCGAACGGACATAAGCACTAACTTTTATTAAATTAAAGTGAGATGAAACACACTTATCACATACATGGAATGACCTGTAATGGTTGTCGCAAACACGTAGAACAAACACTTTCTGCAGTGGAAGGTGTGACCGGTGTAACAGTAGACTTAGAAACTGCCGAAGCTACCATTGAAATGGAAACTCACATTTTACTGGAAGCCTTTCAGGAGGCCCTTAAAAATGATGGTGGCACCTATAGTATACATGCAGCAGGTACTCATCATCATGAAACTGAGAAAAAAGTAAATTTGCAGCCGAAGGGAGGTGGAACAGGTACTTTCTATTGTCCGATGCATTGTGAAGGCGATAAAACGTATGACGAACCCGGAGACTGCCCCGTTTGTGGAATGGATTTAGTTGAAGAACAGAATCTTTCGGCAATTGCTACCGAACAATGGACTTGTCCGATGCATCCTGAAATTATTCGTGACGAGGCAGGAAGCTGTCCGATTTGCGGAATGGACCTCGTTCCTTTGCAACCAAGCCTATCTTCCGAAGAGAAGACATATGCGAAATTGCTGAAAAAGTTCTGGATCGCAGTAGCATTTACACTGCCTATTTTCCTGATTGCCATGAGCGAAATGATCCCGAATAATCCATTGTATGACATTATGGATCAAAAAGGATGGAATTGGATTCAGTTCGCACTCTCAATTCCGGTAGTTTTTTATGCAACGTGGATGTTCTTTGAAAGGGCGTACCGGAGTATCAAAACGTGGAATTTAAACATGTTCACTTTAATAGGAATTGGAGCTGGGGTAGCATGGATATTTAGCGTTTTTGGAATGTTATTCCCCGACTTTTTCCCGGATCAATTTAAAACCCATTTTGGTGCTGTTCATGTCTATTTTGAAGCAGCTACTGTTATTCTAACGTTGGTCTTAATGGGACAAGTACTCGAGGCTCGCGCACATAGTAAAACCAATTCGGCAGTTAAAGAATTATTAAAGCTCGCGCCTAATAAAGCAGTTCGGGTGATCGACGGGCATGATGAGGTCGTATCTATAGATAAAATTCAAAAAGGAGATATTCTCCGTGTAAAACCTGGAGATAAAATTCCGGTGGACGGTGTGATTATAGAAGGGAGTACGACTGTTGACGAATCTATGATTTCGGGCGAGCCGATCCCGGTAAACAAAACCATCGATGATAAAGTTAGTAGCGGGACTATAAACGGGAATCAGTCATTTTTGATGGAAGCTGAAAAAGTGGGCAGCGAAACATTGCTTTCACAGATTATTCATATGGTGAATGATGCCAGCCGCAGTCGAGCCCCTATTCAAAATTTAGCAGACAAAGTATCCGGATATTTTGTCCCGGTTGTAGTCATTATTTCATTAATAACTTTTGCAGTCTGGGCGGTTTGGGGACCGGAACCCACCTATGTTTATGCACTTGTTAATGCTATTGCAGTTTTAATTATCGCCTGTCCATGTGCTTTGGGCTTAGCAACACCAATGTCGGTAATGGTAGGAGTAGGCAAAGGTGCTCAGAACGGTGTTTTAATACGGAATGCTGAAGCCCTGGAAAAAATGAATAAGGTTGATACGCTCATAGTCGATAAAACCGGAACTATAACAGAAGGCCGGCCGGCCGTTGAATTAATTAAGGCGTTTGGAGAAATTTATTCCGATGCTCAAATTTTGCAGTATATCGCATCATTAAATAGTTCGAGTGAGCATCCGCTTGCCGAAGCCACTGTAAAATACGGAAAGCAGCAAAACACTGAAATTATAAAAGTTGAGAATTTCAGTGCGGTTACTGGCAAAGGTGTTGAAGGAAATGTAAGCAGTAAAAACTTAGCGTTAGGAAATGCTAAAATGATGGAATACGCTAAAGCATCGATATCGCCGGAGATGGAAAAAGAAGTGAACACCTTTCAGAAACAAGGTAAAACTGTCTCTTATTTATCAGTAGATAATATGGTCGCCGGTTATGTGGTGATCGGCGATAAAATTAAAGCAACCAGTGCTAAAGCTATTAAGGACCTTCAACAAAAAGGGATCGATGTGATCATGCTTACGGGCGATAACCACGATACAGCACAAGCTGTGGCGGGTGAATTAAACTTAACCGATTTTAAGGCGGGGATGTTGCCACAAGATAAATTGAATGAAGTTATTCGACTACAGCAAGAAGGTAAAGTGGTTGCTATGGCAGGAGATGGTATCAACGATGCTCCGGCTTTAGCGAAAAGTGATGTGGGTATTGCTATGGGGACCGGTACAGATGTAGCCATCGAGAGTGCTATGATTACATTGGTGAAAGGTGATCTTCACGGTATAGTAAAGTCACGAAATCTAAGTGAAAAGGTGATGCGAAATATTAAGCAAAACCTCTTCTTCGCGCTCATCTACAACACTTTAGGAGTACCTATTGCCGCGGGCGTATTATTCCCGTTTTTTGGAATTTTGCTATCCCCAATGATAGCAGCATTAGCGATGAGTTTTAGCTCCGTTTCGGTAATTGCAAATGCATTACGATTAAGAACTAAAACAATTGATTAGCAATTTAAAATTTTAAGCAAATGAACACACAAAAACAAAATCACAACGAAATGAAGAAAAACAATTACACAAAATTCGTATTGATGTTGGCGGCATCATTTGTTGCCATGTACATCACAATGTATCTGAATACTTATGAAATAGACCATGTTTATTTTAGTCTTACACGATTTTATATGTCCTGTTTAGGAATAGCCGCAATGGCAATTATCATGTTTGTGGCAATGCGTGATATGTACAATAATAAAAAGAAAAACATTGCTATTGTGGTTGGTAGTATCGCACTCTTTGTAGGTGCCTTGGGGCTCGTAAGAGCGCAAGCACCAATTGTAGGCGATGTACTATGGATGAAAGCCATGATTCCACATCACTCCATTGCAATTTTAACGAGTGAACGCGCAGATATTCAGGATCCAGAAGTAAAGAAATTAGCCGAAGATATTATCAAAGCTCAAAAGAAAGAAATAGAAGAGATGAAAGCGATGATAAAACGCTTGGAAAATAGCAATTAAATTTTGGGCGCTCGAGCGGGCTTTACGCTGTATCCCCTGCCTTCGATAGATCGAAACGCCGGGGGATGCCGCTCCAATCCCTAGCGCAAATAGTTATACCGTTTAAAATAAAGAGTTATGAATAAAAACATTCTATATCTAATAATAGCTGCAGCTGTTGGCCTTTTCATTGGTTGGCTTATTTTTGGTGGCTTGTCTGATGATGAAATAGCAACTGAAAAAGGTTCTGATATCCACGAACATGATAATGGGGACGAACAAATGTGGACATGCTCCATGCACCCTCAAATTATGCAGTCGGAGCCCGGAGATTGTCCTATCTGCGGAATGGATCTTGTACCCGCCGATGCTTCTGCCAATGGCCTGGCCTTGAACCAGATTAAAATGACACAAAATGCCATGGCGCTTGCGAACATTCAAACTACTATTGTTGGGAATGCTAAAGGTGCGGTTGAAGATGGAATGATCTCCCTATCGGGTAAAATCGCCACAAACGAAGAGAATAATTCGGTGCAAGCAAGTTATTTCGACGGTAGGTTAGAACGTCTGAATGTAAATTACGAGGGGCAAAAAGTAAATCGGGGGCAGCTTTTAGCGACTATTTATGCTCCAAATTTGGTAGCTGCTCAACAAGAATTGATTACTGCTGCTTCTTTAAAGGAGTCTCAGCCAGCACTATATCAGGCAGTACGTAATAAGTTAAAGCTCTGGAAACTTTCAGAAAGTCAGATAGACAATATAGAAAGTTCCGGTAAAGTACGTGAGAACTTCCCTGTCTATGCGACTGTTTCCGGAACAGTTTCCGAAGTGATAGCAAGAGAAGGGGATTATGTGAAACAAGGTCAACCCATCTTAAAAGTCAGCAACCTAAATTCAGTATGGGCAGAATTTGATGCTTACGAGACTCAGATATCAGAATTTAAAATAGGGCAGAAAATCACGGTTGTCACAAACGCGTATAAGAACAAAGAATTTGATGCTACTATTTCATTTATTGACCCGATTCTTAATAGTAACACTAGAACAGTAACCGTAAGGGCTACATTAAAAAATAGTGATAATTTGTTCAAACCCGGAATGTTTGTAACCGGGAAGGTAAGGGGAACAGCAACCCCTTCAGAAGAGATTATAAGCGTTCCTGCAAGTGCTGTATTATGGACCGGAGAACGCTCATTGGTATATGTAAAGACCAGCGCGACCGAACCTGTTTTTGAAATGCGCGAAGTGACAATTGGTAACAGGTCGGGGGAGTATTACCAAATTCTTTCAGGAATTAAAAACGGCGAAGAGATTGTTACCAATGGTACTTTCACCGTAGATGCAGCTGCCCAATTACAGGGTAAAAAATCAATGATGAACCAGGGCAATGCGGCAGCAGTTAATACTGAAATGCCGAATATGGAAATGGAACTATCTTCAGACTTTCAGCAGAGATTTGAACAAAGTCTAACTACTTATTACAAAATGAAGGACGCTTTTGTGGCTGGTGATGCATCGAAAGTTTCAGCTTTATCAAAAGAAGTTTTAGGAAAATTGAAAGCTATCTCAACAACAGATCTGTCTACAATGGAAGCCGCGCATGTAAAGCAAAGTTTACGAATGCTCGAGGCAATATCAGAAAATGACAATATCGAAAATCAGAGAGAACATTTGGTAATTTTAAATGAGAATCTTGTTGCAATCGCAATGAACCTTGAAAGTCCGTCAAATGTTATCTATGTGCAAAAATGTCCGATGGCAAATAATAACTCAGGTGCTTTATGGCTTAGCAATAATACTGAGATCCGCAATCCTTATTATGGAGATGCCATGCTAAAGTGCGGTAGTGTGATAGATACGATTAAATGAGCTATTGCTGTTTCAAATTGTAAATAGTTATCATCGCCCACAATTAAAGCAACGCAGCAGGGATTCGGGAACATCCAGGTCATCGAGGCCGTTTAGAGGTTTAGATAATCTAGGTTTTTCGTCTAATATCCCTTTTACACTTTTGGCATAATCTATTAGATCTTTTCTCCGACTTTTTAGTTTCGCAAAAACCTCCTCTCCGTCGAGCTCGTAAACAGATTGAGGCCATGCCATAAGTGCTTCTTTAAGAATTTCATCAGTAAAGATATTCTGGAGATAGTAAGCCTGCTCCACGAATACGCTCTCAGGAACGTCTTTTAAAAAGTAAGTATCGAAATCGTACATAAGACCGGGTAAATAATCAATCTCTTTTTCAAACGGACGAAGTTTGGGTTCGATAGTTTTATTTGATAATAAACTGGGTAAGATCCCATCAATGGTAAAGAATGCATTGTCCCTGTCGGCTGCAACCGGTACACCTACAAGACTATCTCCTCTTTTTTGCATAGCCCAACCCCATTGCTTTGCATGCCTGTCCCAATCGCCTATGAATATATCCAACAGCCTTGCTCTTACTAAAGCAGCTTCATCAATAAAAACTTCTTCTTTTTTATCATTTTTGAGTTCTATGAGGTCTTCGGTATCTATAATTTTGGTCACATTCTTGAGGGTCGTCCAATTAATATCGCCTTCCGATTCAAATTCTAATAAATACAATTTATTTCCGTAGGTATCATTTAAATCTTTGAGCCAATCCTGACGAGGTACAAATACCAACTTAGGATGGGTATGGAGTACCCCGGCTTTTTCAGCAAGCCTTGCCGCCGGTAAAGCACCATAAGGATGTTGGGCGGATATCCCGTCTATAATAAGATTCTCAATACCGAGAGCCTTGGCATATTCAGGCACCAGTGCTTCGGGGTCTTTGTTGACACTGCGAAGCGTATATATTACGCCATTGGGAGCTTCAATTTCAAGGGATTTGGTTTGTTTTCCACCGCCTTCCTCGATGAATTTCATACCACCCATGAGTGAATCCAAAAAGATTACTTCAACCGTCACTCTCGCTTCCCACGTTTTCCGATAATGCTCACCCTGCATTAAATTTTTGAGACCGTTACCTTCATATAGCGTGCTGGCGGTAATATTCACGCTGTCACCATGTTTAAAAGTTAGTTTGCTAAGATCTTGCTCATTATTGATATATGAGAGTTTGGGGTTTTCGGGCCGACTCCATAATGATCCATAGCTAAGGACTAAAAATACCAATAAGAGTACTCCTAATATAATCAAGGTTTTTTTCAACATGTCGATTACGGTTTAATGATAATAAAGATAAAAAACCACCAGTAAAAATAACAGATTTAACATTCCTTTATCTTTCTTAGTAAATGTGACATGGGCTTTGTTGAAATTTATTCATGTGATAGTCGGATGTAGATTCACTATTAGTTTCATTGATAGAAGTGTAAAATATTTCGATCAAAGACTTTAATAAACCCTTCATTTCTTTCGAATTAAATTTTTACCTTTATACCATTGTGATCAAACTATTATCAATATCCTTTTCTTTTATTATACTGATGCAAAGCATTGGGCTTAGTTTTTTTGACTTTTCTCAAATAGACGAGTTTATTGAACATGCACAATTTCATAGTGAACAGTATGGAGATAATGTATTCGTATTTATTTCGAAACATTATGGTGAATTAAAAGCAGATCACGATAAACAACATCAGGAAGAGAAAGGCGATCATGAAGAACTTCCCTTTAATCACAATACCTGTTCTCATATTTCTTCTATCACAGCTTTTGTAATCAATACGTGTAAGGCAGGATTAAAGATTCCACATTTTTCTGAAAGAACCGAAACTAACTTTTATTATCAGGAACCCTCTTCCACTCTTCACACTCTAGGGATATTACAGCCACCGAAGCATTCATAAAATAGTAAAAAATTATTATCGTCCCCACTCACACAGTGATAAAGGGAGCGTCACTATTTATTATTTTATAAAAGCATGCTATCATATATTATTAAATTCAGTTTAAAGAACAAGTTCTTTGTCCTTTTATTTACAACCTTTATTATAGGATTTGGGTTGTATTCTCTAACCCAGATACCCATTGGAGCAGTACCTGATGTCACCAATAATCAGGTGCAGGTCATCACTACTTCACGTAATTTATCCACTCAGGATATGGAGCAATTCATAACCTATCCTATTGAGTTGGAAATGGCTAATTTACCCGGGGTGCAGGAGATTCGATCGATTTCAAAATTTGGATTATCGGTGGTAACAATTGTCTTCGATGATGACATGGGCACTTATTTACCACGCCAACTCATAGCCGAAAAAATAAAATCTGCATCCGAGAAAATACCGGAGGGTTTTGGTACTCCTGAAATGGGTCCGATCACTACCGGACTTGGGGAAATTTATCAATACATTCTCGATGTAGAACCGGCATATAAAGACAAGTATAATGCGGAGGATTTACGAACCATTCAGGATTGGGTTGTAAAACGTCAGCTCTCAGGAATCCCCGGTGTCGTTGAGGTTAATACATGGGGAGGATTCCTAAAACAATATGAAGTTGCTATCAACACCGAAAAGTTGAACGCAATGAATATTACCGCGAACGATGTTTTTTCGGCAATCGAAACAAACAATAGTGTATCGGGCGGGGGATATATTGAGAAGGTAAATCAAGCATTTTTTATACGCGGTGAAGGTTTAGTTTCTTCAATTGAAGACATAAATAATATTGTAGTAAAGAATGATGGCAAATTTCCGATATATATTAAGGACGTAGCAAATGTTGGTTTCGGAAGTGCGACCCGCTTTGGAGCGATTACAGGAAATGGTGAGGGTGAGAAAGTACTAGGGCAAGTGATGATGCTAAAAGATGCTAATTCTAAAAAGGTAATCGACGCTGTTAAAGAACGTGTAACATTAATTTCAAAGTCTTTACCGGAAGGCGTCTATATTAATGCATTCCTGGATCGAAGCGAACTTATAGCCAAGACAACCTTTACTGTTTCCGAAAATCTAATTTTAGGATGTTTGATCGTCATTTTTGTTGTGGTTTTACTTTTAGGAAATCTCCGTTCGGGATTAGTGGTTGCCTCAGTGATTCCCCTTTGTTTGCTTTTCGCCTTGTCCTTAATGTACATATTCGGGGTAGATGCCAATTTGATGAGTTTAGGTGCCATTGATTTTGGGATTATCATTGATGGAGCTGTAATTATAGTCGAATTCATTGCCTTTCAGATAACCAGAAAAACTGATGAGATAAATGCATTTTCTAAAACGGAACAACAAGCTGTAAAAGATAAAATCACTTATGAGGGAGCTTCAAAAATGATGAACTCCGCCATATTTGGTCAGCTCATTATATTAATCGTATTTATTCCAATCCTGTCTTTATCGGGAGTTGAAGGAAAAATGTTCAAGCCAATGGCTTTGACTTTCAGTTTTGCGTTAATAGGGGCAATGCTACTGTGTTTTACTTACGTTCCCGTGGCAGCGGCACTATTTTTAAAACCTTCAAAACCATCCAGCAGGAACATTTCAGTTCGGCTAATGAAATG
This sequence comes from uncultured Ulvibacter sp., assembly GCA_965367015.1. Taxonomy (GTDB): domain Bacteria; phylum Bacteroidota; class Bacteroidia; order Flavobacteriales; family Flavobacteriaceae; genus CAXBES01. The sequence goes on along the minus strand of CBDUGY010000056.1, from coordinate 5,851 downwards.
GATCAATAAAATGTACGACCCTGTAATCGATTGGGCTTTGAGGACAAAGAGATTAGTGCTTGTAATCGCGGGAGTTTTATTGGGGATTTCCGTCTATCTCTACTCAACAATGGGAGGTGAATTTGTACCCACTCTGGACGAAGGGGATTTTGTTATTCAACCCATCCTAAAAACCGGTACTTCTTTGAGCAATACGGTTAAAATCACAACCGAAATCGAGAAAATTTTACTGAAAGAATTTCCGGAGGTAAAACAAGTTGTTACCCGAATTGGAGCCGCTGAAGTCCCAACAGATCCAATGTCTATGGAAGAAAGCGATGTGATTATAATCTTGAACCCAAAAAAGGAATGGACTTCTGCAAGTTCTAAAGATGAACTTGCAGATAAGTTCAAAGAAGCTCTTGCGATTATCCCCGGTATGGAAGTGGAATTCACTCAGCCAATAGAAATGCGTTTTAATGAATTAATCACCGGAGTGCGTGCCGATATTGCGATTAAGATTTTTGGTGATGATCTGGATATTCTGGCTAAGAAAGGAAATGAAATAGGTGCACTAATTACTGATGTGCCAGGTGCCGCCGATATTTCGGTAGAAAAAATTGCCGGACTTCCGGAAATGAATGTGAATTTCGACAGAAAGAAAATCGCTCGCTATGGTTTAAATATTCAGCAAGTGAATGATATGGTATCTATGGGATTTGCCGGACGCAGTGCCGGAAGCGTATTTGAAGGGGAAAAGCGATTTGATCTTGTGGTGAGATTAGACAAACAAAAGCGTCAAGGTATTGACGATCTTAAGAATCTCTATGTTGATTTACCCAATGGTGGAAAAGTCCCATTGAGTGAACTTGCAGAGATTACTTTTCAAAAAGGTGCCGCAAAAATTTCACGTGATGATACCCGTCGTAGAATCGTTGTAGGTATAAATGTACGTAACCGGGATTTACAATCTGTTGTCGATGATGTTAAGCGGTTAATCAATGAAAATATTGAGCTCCCGGTTGGATATAGTATAACTTACGGAGGGCAATTTGAAAACCTCGAAAGCGCAAAGGCACGATTAATCGTGGCAGTACCTATTGCATTACTACTGATTTTCGTTATGCTGTACTTCGCTTTTAAATCGGTTAAGGAAGCACTGATGATTTATTCCGCGATACCATTGGCAGCCGTTGGTGGAGTTCTGCTATTATGGCTGCGAGATCTACCTTTTAGTATTTCTGCAGGAGTAGGCTTTATTGCATTATTTGGGATTGCTGTGTTGAATGGAATAGTACTAATCGAGCATTTCAAAGAACTCAAGAAAGAAGGTCAGTTTAAAGACATCAATGAACTTATTAAACAAGGAACAAAAGACAGATTACGTGCGGTATTATTAACTGCTCTGGCGGCGGCTTTGGGTTTCTTACCAATGGCAATTTCTACCAATGCAGGTGCCGAAGTGCAACGTCCGTTGGCTACTGTGGTTATAGGTGGTTTGATCACAGCTACCCTGTTAACTTTAGTCGTTTTACCGGTGTTATATGCTTACTTCAACGAGTTGAAGCGAGTAACATTAAAAAGAAATAGAAAAACAATTGGGGGGATGGGGGTGATGCTACTGTTGGTAACCATGAATGCGACAGCTCAGCAGAAACCTATAAACCTTGATGCCTTGATTCCCTTAGCTATTGAAAATAATGCGGGACTGAATGCCAACAGGCTAAATGTTGAACAATCTAAGTCAATGGTTAATAGTGCCTTTAATTTTGATAAAACACAAGTGTACTACGAATATGATGAAAACAACCTGGCTTCAAACAATGAGCCACTTCGTATTTTTGGAATTCAGCAAAATTTTCGATTTCCTACGGTTTACTTTTCAGAAGAAAAAGTCAATAAAGCAAATCTGTCGGTGGTTTCAAGTTCATTCGATATTAGGAAAAAAGCGATAAGACGAGATGTAACCCGAGCTTATTACGACTATCAAATAGCCAGAGAACAGACACAGGTTTTAAAAACTCTGGACAGTTTATATTCCAGTTTTGCAAGCATCGCAACCCGGCGTTTTGAACTGGGAGAAACCAATTATCTGGAAAAAATAACGGCGACCTCCAAACAGAAACAAATAAGTTTGAAATATCAGGAGACGAAACAACATGCAAAAATAGCTTACGGAGTGCTAGCCAAGGTTGTCCAAGCTGAAGATACACTTTCAATTGCAAGAGAATCTGATTTAAAAATGCAGCTAAATACTATTGATATTACAAATAGCGCAGAACTCGCCTTTTATCAAAATAGGATTTCACTAATGGAAGCGCAACGTAGTTTCGAGAAAAATCAGCTTTTACCCGATATTAGCTTTAACTATTTCCAGGGAACCAATTCCGGACTTAAGAATAGTTTGTATGGTTATCAAGTAGGCCTCAAAATTCCTTTTTTATTCGGGGGGCAATCTGCTCGCATTAAAGCAGCGGGGATTGCTCGGGAGATAGCGACCGAAGAATCTAAGGAGTATGAGATTCAACTTAAAGCGAAGCTCGGTGCACTTCAATTGCAGATGGTTCAATTGAGTAATGCGTTATCATATTATGAAAAAGAGGGAGCCGCGTTATCTGATGAAATTCTCAAAACAGCAAATGGAAGTTTCAAAAATGGTGAGATAGATTTTTACCAATACATTCAGAGTGTAGAAAGCGCCTATGAAGTGAAAATGAGCTATCTCAACAAACTAGTTGAATACAATAACATTGTAATTGATATTAATTACCTAACATTTTAAATAAAGCAATATGCAACGTATAATATATAATATTTTGATCTTTAGTGTTGTGTTATCCCTTTCCAGCTGTGGAAATGGAGACGTGCAAAATGAGCAGATTACGCAACAAAAGGCCGGAATGGCGGATGAAAGAATCTTTGTTTCGAAGGCACAATTTGAACACAGCAATATGACGCTGGGAGGAATTGAAGAACAACTTTTCCATGCTACCATAAAAACCAGGGGAATGATAGATGTTCCACCGGAGAATCGCGCAGTTGTAAATGCAACCATGGGCGGATACATAAAAGCAACACCTTTACTAATAGGTGATGAGGTGCGCAAGGGACAATCTCTCGTTACCATTGAAAACCCTGAATTTGTGAGCCTTCAGCAAGAATACCTGGAGATTAAGGAACAGCTTACTTATTTGAGATCTGAGTTTGAGAGACAAAAAACTATGGTTGCTGAAAATATTACATCACAGAAAAGTTTTCTTCAAGCCGAAAGTGCCTTCAAAACAGCAAATGCGCGATATAACGGTTTGCGAAAACAACTCACAATGCTGAACATTTCACCATCCAACGTCGAGGCGGGCGCAATAAGTTCTGTCACTACAATTTATGCGCCTATAGCGGGAAGTGTGACTAAAATGAATGTGAATCGAGGCACATATGTTTCGCCGGCGACCGCTATTTTGGAGATTATTAATAATGAGCATATTCATTTAGAACTATCTGTATTTGAAAAGGATATTATGAAATTGAAAAAAGGGCAAAAGATAAATTTCAAGATACCCGAAGCTTCCACTGAAACATATAAGGCCGAAGTACACTTAATTGGAACAGTTATAGAGAATGACAGAACTATTAGAGTGCACGGACATATAGAAAATGAATCGGAGGCAAATTTTTTAACAGGAATGTTTGTTGAAGCTGATATCATTACAGATTCTGTACTGGTTAAAGCACTTCCTGAAACAGCTATTGTTGGTATTGAAGATCGAGATTATGTACTACTACTGAGTGAAAGAACGGCAGACGGTTATTATTTCGAAAGAGTGATAGCTGAAACCGGCGATTCAATGGATGCCTATACTGAAATTACAAATCCGCAAGTATATGCAGCCGATGCTACTTTTCTAACCAATGGAGCTTTTAATCTGATAGTAGAATCTGAATGATATGGATGGCTTAACCGGCAGCCATAAAACAGGACTATAGAGACCCTAATGTGGCGTCGAGATCTACATTAAACTAAATACAATAACCGTCCAGCTTAAAACGATGATTATATAGCGTCAACCACGCGCTGGAGTTTCTGAGTCACGTCTGTGGCCAGTTGGACCAGTTTATCATTTTCTATTGCCATCATCGAAGCTTTGGGGTTTACGGCCGACACTTCAACAGTGCCATCCTCTTGTTCCTGAACAATAACGTTGCAGGGCAGCATGGTGCCTACTTTACTCTCTGCCTGCAAGGCGTTGTGCGCATATTCAGGATTGCATGCTCCTAAAATTGTATACTTGCGGAATTCAACATCCAGTTTGTTCTTTAAGGTATTTTTAATGTCAATTTCTGTTAATACTCCGAATCCTTCCTTTGATAATTCATCCTTCACTTTCGTGATAACATCGTCAAAAGTGCCTTTAATTGTTTTACTGATATGATATTTCATAGTAATATTTTTTATTTATCAATTCATCTTAATTTTAGACAAAATCATCTCAGAAACTTTGGAAGTATATATTAAAAATACATCCATGTTTTCAATTTCTCTCGTTATGGGAAGCAACCTTTTAATATAATGATTTGGAATTATTTTTCCAAATATTAGAATGATGTAGTGCCTCAAAGATATTTTGCGAAGATGCTTACAATTGTTGGAGGTTTTTAAATGTAAGGGAAGTTAAGGCAGATGTCCTAATCGATTTATAAAAACGGTGATAATAATTTTACAATCTTTTCCCATAGGTGTATGTAAGTTGGGCGGGCAAGCCAAGCTTCTGCATCAATTTTTTCTGAATATTTCAAATCATTCATAAATACATCTGTTAGCTGTCTTGTGATGTTTTTGCTATACATGACTGCATTTACTTCAAAATTAAGGTCAAAGCTTCTATAATCCATGTTTGCTGAACCTACAATCGCCAGATCATCATCAATAACCATAGTTTTTGCATGAATAAACCCTTTGTTGTACCTGTAAATTTTTGCGCCAAATTGAAGCAATTCTGTATAATAAGAACTAGCTGCCGTATTTACAATTTTCGAATCGGTTATACCCGGAATTATGATCTTAACATCTAATCCGCCTTGAATAGCAATTATCAATGCATCCAGTAAGCTCTCGTCAGGAATAAAATAGGGACTTGTAATATAAATGTTTTTCGTTGCAGAATTAATTGCTTCCAATAAGGAATAAAAAACGACCGGTTGTTTGCAGTCCGGCCCAGAAGCAGCTATTTGAACTACTTCATTTTTAAAATTAAGTTGTTTGGTAGTATCCGGAAAATATGTTTCTGAATATTCTAATTGCGTATCACAGCAAAAATTCCAATCACACATAAACAGATATTGCAAATGGGTTGTGGCTTGACCTTTAATCATTAAATGAGTATCTCGCCAGAATAGAGGGTGTTCTCCCTTTATATCGTTTCGGTATTTGTCACTCATGTTAATACCTCCAATGAAACTAACAGTTCCATCGATAATCACTATTTTTCTATGGTTTCGATAATTTATTCGGCTAGCGAAAGCATAAAATTTTATTTCGTAAAACGGCGCGGTTTCCACGCCCGCATCTTTCAATTTGTTAATAAAAGCGCTGCCTAATCCATGACTTCCGAAATCATCATACATAAAGCGGACTTCAACTCCTTGTTTTGCTTTTTTGATGAGGATATCAGCAACTTGGTTCCCGGTAATGTCATTTTCATAAATATAATATTCAATATGAATATGAGAGGTAGCATTTTCTAAGGCATTTAATAATTCCGGAAATTTTTCCTCACCATTTATCAATAATTTTAATTCGTTATTGGCAGTTAACCTGCTGTTTCCGGCATGACGAATGTATTCAATAAGAGTATCTCTTTTTTCCGAGATTAGT
>CBDUGY010000055.1:0-18976 GCA_965367015.1 uncultured Ulvibacter sp. | reverse complement strand
TAAAATCTGTCAAAAATAAGTAAATATAAGTGCGTGTCAAATTAAAAATTTGATAATTTTAATTAACTTCTCTTTAGCAACTATCTTGTAAGTTAATGCCTAATTTTACGTCTAAACACTTCTTAGTTTATAGCTAAAATCTTATAATTTAGAGTAGACTAATTTAAATGAATAGGAAAAACAACTTATGTTGAACTGGAAAGATATAATCAATTTTACTGTAAATGGCAATCCAAAGCCCGATCGCAGGGTAGAGAAAACGGAAGCCGAATGGAGAGAACTATTAACTCCCGAGCAATTCAGAGTGACTCGAAAGAAAGGCACCGAGGCGCCCCATAGTGGCGCACTTTGCAGTATTTACGATGAAGGTCAGTACAATTGTATATGCTGCGATACACCCCTCTTCGACTCAACTATTAAATTTAATTCGGGAACCGGTTGGCCTAGTTTTACCCAACCAATCAAGGAAAACGCTATTAAATATAAGAAGGATGGCACGTTTGGGATGGTACGCGTAGAAGTGATGTGTAATACGTGTGATGCCCATCTCGGTCATATTTTCCCCGACGGGCCTGAACCAAGCGGATTGCGATATTGTATCAATTCTGAAGCTATGCAAATTGATAAAATAAAAGAAGAGAAATAATGGCAAACACTGATTTAGAGATTATGACTGTTGGTGGCGGATGCTTTTGGTGTATCGAAGCCGTTTTTAATGAAATTAAAGGAGTTGCTAAAGTAGTTTCCGGCTATACCGGCGGCAAAGTTCCGGGCAGGCCTACGTACAGAGAAGTGTGCTCCGGACTAACGGGTCACGCGGAAGTTACTCGGGTGAGTTTCGATCCTAAAGTGATTTCTTACGAAGATCTTCTCGTTATATTTATGACGAGTCACGATCCTACAACCCTGAACCGTCAAGGAGCCGACCGAGGTACTCAATATCGCTCGGTTATTTATTATCATAGTGACATTCAAAAAGAAATCGCTGAATCTATTGTAAAGGAAATGAATCCCTATTACGAAGATCCCATTGTTACAGAAATTAGCCCTGCCGAAGTTTTTTATGAAGCTGAAGCCGAACATCAGGATTATTATGCCAATAATAGGTCCCAAGGATACTGCAGTGCTGTGATCACACCCAAACTTACAAAATTACGTAAAATGCATGCCGACAAGCTGAAGGAGCGGGTAACTTAACTAAAATAAATTCAAAAAATTTAATTAACAGGTTTCGTATTATTATAACGGAATATTACCGTGCTTTCTTTTTGGAGCTACTACTTCCTTGGTTTCCAACATGGCAAACGCTTTAAGCAACTTTCTACGCGTATCCTTTGGCATGATCACTTCGTCAATAAAACCACGCTGCGCCGCTTTAAACGGATTAGCAAATTTATCAGCATATTCAGCTTCCTTTTCAGAAAGTTTTAATTCGGGGTCGTCAGCAGCCGCAATTTCTCTTCTAAAAATAATCTCACTGGCTCCCTTTGCTCCCATGACCGCAATTTCGGCAGTAGGCCATGCAAAATTCATATCGGCTCCAATATGCTTACTGTTCATCACATCGTAAGCACCGCCATATGCTTTCCTAGTGATAACTGTAACTCTTGGCACAGTTGCCTCGCTAAGTGCATACAGTAGCTTAGCACCATTTAAAATGATTCCATTCCATTCTTGATCGGTCCCCGGTAAAAAGCCCGGTACGTCTACTAATACCAGCAACGGAATATTAAAACAATCGCAAAAACGAGTAAATCGCGCTGCTTTTTTCGAACTGTCCACATCCAATACTCCAGCCAGACTCATGGGCTGATTCGCAACTATACCAATACTTCTTCCACCTAAGCGAGCAAATCCCACAATAATATTATCGGCATAATCTTTATGTACCTCAAAAAATGAATCGACATCGATTATTCCTTTTATCACTTCATGCATATCATAAGGCTTATTAGCCGAATCTGGCACAATGGTTTCGAGCTGCTCCCGAACCTCAGCGCCCAATTCGAACGGAAGCTTTTCGGTTACAGTTTTATTATTTTGCGGAAGGTAACTCAGTAGTTGTTTAATCTGATTTATACATACGATATCACTAGCCGCGGTAAAATGGGTAACACCACTCTTGGTCGCATGAGTTTTAGCTCCACCTAATTCTTCAGAAGTCACAGTCTCATTGGTCACTGTCTTCACCACATTCGGACCGGTTACAAACATATAACTACTATCCTGAACCATCAAAGTGAAATCAGTCATTGCCGGCGAATACACCGCACCACCGGCACAAGGGCCCATAATAGCAGATATCTGAGGGATTACACCGGACGCTTGAACGTTTCGATAAAAAATATCGGCATAACCTCCCAAAGAACGTACGCCTTCCTGAATTCTCGCACCACCCGAATCATTTAAACCAATTAAAGGAGCTCCTACGCGTACGGCATGATCCATCACTTTACAGATTTTCTCTGCATGTGTTTCTGAAAGTGCGCCTCCAAATACAGTAAAATCCTGAGCAAAAACGTAAACGAGTCGGCTATTTATTGTTCCATATCCTGTAACAACGCCATCTCCGTAAAAGATCTGCTTATCCATTCCGAAATCTGTAGTGCGATGGGTTACTAAAATGCCCATCTCCTCGAATGAACCCTCATCCAATAAATACTGAATTCGCTCCCTTGCGGTAAGCTTTTTCTTATCGTGTTGTTTTTTGATCCGCTTTTCTCCTCCACCTTTTTTAGCTTCAGATAGAATTTCGTTCAATTTGTCTATGTTTTTACTCATATAGTCTTGTTCAAGTTAATGCGGTTGAACCACTTGGGATTGTTTTATTTCGGTAATCTTAGCACTTCTGAATCCTTAAAATACTGCTTCAATGCTATAAATGCGGCAATCTGAGCTTCAGCTTTCAGCGCCTCATTCATTTTTTCTTCGGAATAGTATTTCTTTACGAAATGGGTGTCAAAGTTACCAGTTCGGAAGGCATCATGTTCAAAAACAAATTTTCCAAAGGGTAGCGTTGTACTTACTCCAACCACCTCGTAATTTGAAATTGCCTCAAGCATCTTCTGAATGGCCTCATTTCGTGTCTTGCCGAAAGTAATTAATTTCGAGAGCATTGGATCATATTGTATAGGTACATCCATTCCTTCTTCAAAACCGTCATCAACCCTGATATGCCTGCCTTTAGGCGGTTTATAACGTTCTAAGGTTCCCACGCTAGGCATAAAATTATGCAATGGATCTTCAGCATAAACTCGTAATTCTACTGCATGTCCATTTATATAAAGATCCTTTTGTTCAAAAGATAGCCGTTCGCCGTTCGCTACCCGAATTTGTTGCTCTACAAGATCGATTCCTGTGATCCATTCGGTCACGGGATGTTCAACTTGAAGTCGTGTATTCATTTCAAGGAAATAAAAGTTCTTATCAGCGTCTAATAAAAACTCAACTGTTCCGGCTCCAACATAGTCGCATGCCTTAGCTACTTTCACGGCAGCCTCTCCCATTTCCATCCGCATCTTGTGTGTTAAGACTGAAGATGGTGCTTCCTCAACTACTTTTGGTGTCTCCTCTGAATGCTACATTCTCGTTCAAAGAGATGTACGATATTTCCATGAGTATCAGCTAAAACCTGTATTTCTATATGTCGTGGAGAACTAACGTATTTTTCTATAAAAACAGAGCCATCTCCGAATGCATTCTCAGCTTCACTGATTGCGCGCTTCATCTGTTCTTTTATCTCACTTTCATTTTCCACGATTCTCATTCCTTTACCACCGCCTCCGGCCGAAGCTTTGATTAATATAGGGAAACCTATTTCTTTTGCAATCTTTGCTGCTTTATCAACGTCGGTAACGGCTTCATCAATTCCTGGAACCATAGGTATATCGTATTTCTTTACAGCTTCCTTTGCAGCAAGTTTGCTTCCCATTACACGTATCGCATGTGACTTCGGACCGATAAAGGTCATTCCGCTTTCTTCAACTTTTTCAGCAAAATTGGCGTTCTCACTAAGAAATCCATAACCAGGATGTATTGCATCAACCTTTAATTGCTTGGCAACTTTGATGATGTGATCTCCTCTTAAATAAGATTCGCTGGAAGGTGGTGGACCAATGCAAACTGCTTCATCTGCAAAGCGAACGTGGGGTGCGTTTCTATCGGCTTCAGAAAAAACTGCAACGGTTTTAACACCCATTGCACGTGCTGTTCTCATTACTCTAAGGGCAATTTCACCACGATTGGCAACTAATATTTTTTGTATCATATCAGGCTTCAAATTCAATTAATAAATCTCCTTTATCTACAGTGTTTCCTTCAGAAACGTGAACCGATTTAACGATACCGTCGCGAGGTGACATCAGTGCATTCTCCATTTTCATAGCTTCTAAGACACAAAGAAATTCGCCTTCTTGCACTTCTTGACCTTCAGAAACATTTACTTCCAGAATTAATCCCGGCATCGGGGCGTGTATTTCATTGATTTGGCTCTCCTCTCCAAGCGAGAGTCCCATTTTAGCAATGAGTTCGTCCAGGTCATTTTCAATGTTAACATTATAAACATTTCCGTTAATCTTTAGCTGATATTTCCTATTGTGAAAATCCTGCTCGAGAATTTCAACCAGTATTGACTTATTCTCATAAACGATATGAGTTTTTTCAACAGTTGTCTGGTCTGTTGGAATATCTGATAAAATATCTAATGAATTAATTTCTTTCCGAAGTAGGGAAAATTCGAAAGTATTATTGACAATAGCTTTATATTTTGATTCCATTCGAAGTAATTTTGATAAAGATATGATTTGTATAATGATACCGCAAGGCATGTTTAGAACTGAAGTAAAAAAAAACCTCGCAACGATATTGCAAGGCTTTTAATATATAGTGCTATTGGTTTTGACTAGATAAACAACAGTTGTGTACCGTCTTCATCGGCTCTGTTATAAAAATCACCAATGGTTAAAATTCCATCTAATTCATCGATAAGATCTTCCCGCTTTAAATGAAACATATCTACAGCGAGTTTACATCCCCATAGTTTACATCCTGAATCTGACAGAATCTCCAAAAACTCCCCTATTGGTGGCATATCGAGTTTCTCCATTTCTTTCTTCATCATTTTAGTCGCCAATGCTTCCATTCCCGGCAGACCACCGAGCATGGTAGGCATATGCATAGCTGGGTTACCTACCGTAGCGACACGCATATGATTAAGCTTCTTTTTTTGTATTGCCTCGAGTCCAAAGAACGTAAAGAATATTTCAGAATCAATACCTTCCATCCTCGCGCCATTAGCCATTACGAAAGCTGCATAAGCATTTTCGATTGTCCCTTTTGAGAGAATAAAGAGCATTTTTTTAACTTTTGTACTCATAAATTTTAAATTTTATAGTTTTTATATACAGCTTTTCGGTTTCGGAATCCCTGCAATTAAGGTTGCTTTCTTTAAGGGACCGCCTGGAAACAAGCTATAAAACTCTTTAACATCAATGACTCCACTTTTTTTAATTCCCCGAATCGATAAAGGTTCATCATTTTGGTGCTTTTCATGAATATATTCAATTACCTCCCAATGTCTCTCGGTTAGTACAATATTGCACTCTCCTGCGATACATTCAGAAATCTCTTTATCCCATTGTTTAAAATCGACTAAATAACCCTCTTCATTAACATCAATTTCGCGATCTGCTATAATTTTTTTCATTACTTACTATTTTAATTTTATTTATTTAACTTCTTCAAATTGTTTTCCTTTCTCGCTCATAGTTGCACTCACAAAAGGAATATGTACTCCTTTAATCAACATATTCCAATAGATCCAACGAAATGCCATTTTTCCCATATGATTAATTCTACTCTCCTTAAGCAAACTTAACGGTCCAACGCCGGGAAAGGGAAAAGTGCCTTCCACAGGTTCGTGAGTATAATTGAAATCTATCAAAAGTGCCTTTCCGTTACCTGTTTCAACGAAACAATTCGCATGTCCGTCGAATTCTTCTTTCAAAGGTTCATTGTTTATAAAACGCAAGATATTTTCTGTTAAAATTTCTGCTTCAAAATGCGCAACCGATCCGGCTTTAGAAGCAGGAAGGTTAGTAGCATCCCCTATAGCAAAAACATTTTCATAATCCTTAGTTTGCAGTGTTGCTTTATGTGTTGGAATATAGTTAAGATCATCCCCCATTCCGGAGCGTTCAATTAAGGCATCACCCATATTTGTGGGAACTGTCACTAACAGATCGTAGGCTACTTCTACGTCGGCATAATCAATAATTTTATTGTTTTCGTAATCCACACGTTCAATATTGAAGTCTGTTACTTCTGCTATATTCTTTTCTTCCAAAAGATAGTGCAAAGCTGCTGTGGCTTTGGGTTTTGTAAATGCTCCACTCAAAGGTGTTACAAAGGTGATGTCAACCTTATCTCGCATTCCTTTATTTTTGAAAAACGAATCGGCTAAAAAGGCAAATTCAAGAGGCGCCACCGGACATTTGATCGGCATTTCTGAAATATGTACAACTAATTTTCCGCCTTCCCATGTACGTAATTTGTCACGTAAGGCCTTAGCACCTTCATAAGTATAAAAATCAAAAATACTTTTGTACCACTGAGGTCCGGCCATTCCTTCAATTTCCTCCGGAGCAATATTCGTTCCCGTGGCAACGATTAGAATATCGTAAGAAATTATTTCGCCACTCTCTAATAACACTTTATTCTCATCGGGCTTGATAAGCTCAATTTTCTTTTGCACATATTTCGCACGTTTGGGAATAAACTTTGTGCCGTCTTTTTTTACCTGCTTGGTCGAATAAATATCGAAAGGAAGGAATAAGAACCCGGGTTGATAATAATGTGTTTTATTTTGGTCAACGATGGTAATTTGCCATTCCTCTTTAGACAATTTCGAATCTAAATGATTTGCCATCATAGTTCCCGCAGTACCCGCACCTAAAATTACTAGATTTTTCATCTTTTTATTTATTAATAGTATGACAATCAAATTTGAAAGCATACCTCATTTCTTAATCTCAGGTTGTAAAATTAAGATGATTGTAGTATATAATAAATGACATTAATCATATAGAATTCTTCTAAAAATCGGACAGATGTCCAAAGTTGCATATTTGGTCGTTGATATGAAACAAATGTAGAACTGGCTTAATGAGTTTTTTTGCCAGGTTTAAAGTGAAAGTGGTTTAGAGTTAACCTTCGTCGACGTTGGTTGTCTTAAAATGCAGGTCCATTTGAGGGAAGGCAATAACAATATTATTTGCAGCGAAATTCTTATTGATTTTTCTTCGAATATCACTTTTTGCTTTGCCAATTCTGAAAATATTGGCACTAAAAAATAATAGTTGAAAATCTAATGACGAACTGCCAAAATTTAACAACCGAGCCTCAATTAAGCTCCTATCATGTATTTCTGAATGTTCGAATGCGCTTTCTTCTAAAATTCTAATTACAAGATCCACATCACTGCCATATGCTACTCCAACATCAATTTTGAAACGAGTTTGCTGCGATTGATGACTCCAATTAATAACCTTGCTTGTTGTGATTAACGAATTTGGAATGATAATAGAGATGTCATCTCTATTCATACCTTTCGAAGTTCTTAAACCTATACTTTCAATTTTTACAACATCATCATCAATTTCAAGTACATCTCCTACTTTAATAGATCTTTCTGAAAGTAAAATGATGCCGGATATTATATCATTGAAAGTTTGTTGTAACCCCAGACCAACACCAACTAATAATGCCGCCGATCCGGCAAGTAATATTGTGACTTTAACCCCAAGAGATTCCAATATAAACGCAATCGCCATTACCCACACTACATATTTAATAATTTGGAATAGCGCATAAATGCTACCTCTGTCTATTTTACTGAATTTATAATTACGGAATAATGTTTTCTTAATTACCCAAAGTAGGATCTTAGTTCCTACGAGGATGATTAATATACTTGCAAATTGGGCAACTTTTAGTGTATAATTACCAAAGGATAACAGTTCATATTCTAAAATATCATTTATAAGTTCCATTATGTTACACCTTTTCAGCTAATTAAAGTATAGAATTTTTTCCAGTGCACGGTAGTTATTCAAAAAAATAAAAGACAGTGAAAGTTTTATTAAAGATCACTATTGCTAATAGTTGAATCTCTATTGCTTCATATAAACCGTTTTCCGATTCACAAACTCCATCATCCCATCTCTGGCCAATTCTCGTCCATATCCCGAATTTTTTGTGCCTCCAAATGGTAATCTGGGATCAGATTTTACTAATTGGTTAATAAAATATGCGCCGTCACTTACTTTTTCCGCATATTTTAAAGCCTTCTCAATATTTTTTGTACAAACAGTAACTCCGAGGCCATAGTTAGAATTTTCGGAGAGCTCGAATGCATGATCTATATCCTTGGCTTTAATCATAGCAGCCAAAGGTCCGAAAGTCTCTTGATCGAAAGCGGCCATTCCTGGTTCGACATTTCCCAGAATAGTTGGTTCGTGATAGCAGCCTTTTTGATTACCGCCAAATAATAGGACAGCACCTTTTTCAAGTGATTCTTGTACCTGTTTATTCAATTGGTTTGCAAGATCGAGCCTGGCCAGGGGGCCAATACTCGTACGATCATCTAATGGGTCACCCGATTTTAACTCAGCTACGGCTTTTATAAATTTCTGGACGAATTCGTCGTAAATAGGTTCTAATAAAATAAAACGTTTTGCGGCAATACAGCTTTGTCCGCAATTGAGCATTCTAGCTGTCAACGCTATCTCGACACTTTTATTTATATCTGCATCATCCCAAACAATAAAAGCGTTATTTCCTCCGAGTTCCAGAACTGTCTTTTTTATGTACTTTCCTGCAATTGCTGCCACTGCCGAACCGGCTCCTTCACTTCCGGTAAGAGTTATTGCTCTAACCGCCTTGTTCGAGATGATTAACTCTGTCTGATCGTGATGAACAACAAGATTTTGAAAAACGTGAGGAGGATAGCCGGCTTTGGTAAAAACATCTTCTATTAATTGTGCACAACCGAAAACATTAGGAGCATGCTTGAGCAACCCCGTATTTCCTGCTGTTAAAGTTGGAGCGGCATATCTGAAAACCTGCCAGAATGGAAAATTCCAGGGCATTATAGCTAACACACCTCCAATAGGATCATGCCTAACAAAACTTATATCAGCATCGGTAGAAATAGATTCATCAGAGAGGAATTCGGGCGCATTTTCAGAATAATAATCGCAAACCCATGCACATTTATTGACTTCTGCTCTAGATTCTGAAATAGGTTTCCCCATTTCCTTAGTAATCATAGTTGCATATTCCTCTGCATTATCTCGTAGGACTTGCCCGGCATTTTTAAGTAAATTACAGCGTTCTGTAAGTGGAACCTTCCGCCATGAGTTAAATGCTATCCGACTCCTATTGAGTCGCTCCTCTAATTCATTTTGTGTGAGCGCAGTATATTGACCAACTTCTTGATTGTTATACGGATTTATACTTTTGAATACCATATTAGATGCTTATTTATTTTAACTAGATGAGTTGCAATTCTGTAGTGTTAGCTTAATTTAAACGGTAAATAATGATAACCTATCGCGTCTATCCATGGATTAATTCTGCCACTTCTTCCAATACTCTTTACCAATATTTGCCCAGTAATCTGCTAGTAACTCCCAGGAAATCTCACCACGCTGAGTAATATTTTGACGTAAAGTTTTTAATTCTTCGTTCTTTTCAGTTAATGCAGGTAATGCCATACTATTTACCAATATATCAGCTACAATATCTTGCCAATTGCCTTGTGTGGAAGTTTCTTGTAACTCTCTTGGTTTTTGAGATTTGATTCGTGGCATTGGTGCGAGCACCGGTTGATTGAATTTAACTAATAAGTGTTCTTCTTTAAAACTATCAAAACTAACCGAAATGCTCTGATCAGGCCAACGCAATTGCACTGAACCTTTAGTGAGATCATATACCGCCGTATAGAGTGTTCCAAATCCCTGATCAAATAGAGTAGTGTAAAGTGGAGGTTTGAGAAAAGCATCAGACAATTTTTTGGCGGTCAGACTGTTTTCTTCTAATAATTTATTCAGAAATGCAGATCGTTTAAGAGTTTTGGTGAACGAAGCATTTTCAGGCCAATCAATAGTTTCTTGATGGTTTGTTGTAAATGCAGCGTCCGTAATAATTGGCTCACGATCTGGTGATAAAAGTACGGTCTTGTAAACACCACTACGATCGATTACAGTGACATTATAAGCCATATGCGAAGGAATACTGCTTAAGGTTTCTACGGCCTCCTCTACAGTACTACAAAACTCAAGTACATATCTCAGAATAAAAGGAATACCAAAACCTTTGCCAACAACTTTCCTTCCCCCAAAAGTGAGTGAAATTGCAAGTCCGTCTTCATTCATTCCATCAACGGCACCAATTAAGCAATCACTTGTAGCAATTACTTTTTTGCCGTTCCATGCGCTTAGTAAAAGAGTACCTTCCATTAAATCGGGATGGTAATCATAATTACGCACTAATTGTCCTCCATTATTTGATAAAACTGCCTGGGAACAGGCACTGATATATGCGGGAGGCTGAAAACCTGTTAGAAAACGAGCTGCCACTGAATCTGCATTGGTCAATTTGCATAAATGCTCGTAGGTAGGCCACATTTTTGGCATATATTTTTTAAGGGCAGCCTGCGAACTTTGTAAGTCCGGAACATATGCTGCGCCCTTGGAGTTTAGCCATGCGGCGTATGCCGGCCAGTATGAATCGAATAATTTTTTCCATTTTACACCTGGCAAAGTAGGCTCAGAAATAGAGTTGAAATGTAATTGCATAGTATTTTTTAAAGTGAGGTCTGTATTGAATTAGAGGTAATATTGCGTTTAAAGACGTCACGTATTCATATAAATACAATTCCGTCTTTATTGTTATGTTTCTACTTGGTTAAACTACCTGTTAGAATGCTTTTTTCTCGTTTATCTTCTACGATTTGAGAGACATATTTTCCACGAATGGCATTTATCCATTTTTTTGCGCGAGCGTTAAGTTTAAAATCATCTGTCATCATTCGACCACGTGAAACTAAAATACCCATATCGGCACCTTCATATAAATAATTCGCTTCCTTCGCAATATGTAAGAAAAACGCCTCATTTTCGGTCTCTACAGCTCTTCTATGCGTATCCATTCGGTCGAATTGGATATGACCATTATCGAACATTTTATATATTCCGGATTTTGGTGCTTCTGAAATATATTCTATAGTATCTTCAGTATGTTTGATTATCAATTGACTCCACCCGTCGATATTTTCTTGTCGGGCCCATCGATCATTTAATTCTTTAACATTCAATTTATATTCTACCCCCATCCATTCCAATATATGGAATACAAAGAGTGGTGCATCAGCCAAGGCAAAAACTGCGTGATTGGTTATTGAACTTGCCCCTGTAACTCTTGGATTTAATTCACCTAGATAAATTTCACCATTGTCTTGATCAATAAGAAAATCTAATTCAAAATATCCTTTATACCCTTCCTTTCGTAATTGATCACCAAACAGTTGTGTATACTTGGTAGCCTTTTTTCGAATTTCGGGACTAAAAGCATTGGGATAAATTTCATTACCACACCAGCCACCTTTATAAGGAGTCATTTCCTTAAAGCCAACGAGTTCAGTCATTAAAGGAGCAACTATAGTACCGTGTCTAGTTACACATGCTTCAATCGCTGAGCCTCTGCAATTAATACGTTTCATTATTTTGACTTCCTTTTCCTTAACAATTTCATCTTCGTATTTTTTGTATTCCTTTTCATTGGATATGAAAAAAGTGGTATGACCCGAATCACCAAAAGGTGTTTGGATTACCAGATCGGTACCGAGAGCCTTAGAGACTTTATTTAACTGTGCGTAGTCGGTAACAGGAGAGAGCACATAAGGCACACAAGGTACACCGGCCTTTTCGGCAAGTCGATTGGTGTTTACCTTGTTGTCCATTAGAGTTCTCATTTTAGCAGGAGGAAACATTATCTGCAAGCCTAATTTTTTGGCAAGTTTCTCTGTTTTTTCATCAAACATAAGAAACATAGCCTTTCCCGCAGATTTCCCTTTCTTCCTTGAATTTAAATAATCCTGAACTTCAGGATGTTGAAGGAGATAATTATTTATATCTTCAATACATGTGAATTCATCATGAGGAATTTCTTCTTTAGGAGAAAATACATTTGGATGTTGACCATCGAAACACTCGATATGGCAAATAAATTTGAAGCCTTTTATCCACTCATCTGCACCTAGCATATTGAAATTAGTTGCACTTATAAAATATAGTGGAGTTTCGTTTTTGTGAAAGAACCTTCTAATATCAGGTACTCCATTGAGCACCTCAGATGTAGTTGTCTTCTTAACAGCTGTCTTTTTCGCCGGCGCCTTCTTTACCGGTGTCTTCTTTTTACTAGTTGTTTTAGCTGCTTTATTCGTTACTGTAGTCTTTTTAGCTGTCATATTATTATTTTTCAATAATTACGTTAATTGATTTTTCTTTTTACCAATGGACATACCACCCATCGAAGTGGTTATCATATGTCTATCCAGCACTTTTTCTTTAAATACTCTCAAACCCAAATCAGAACGGTATCCATGTATTTCACTTACATCTAGTACCGTCATAAAATTGATAATCTCTTTACTTACTACCTGACCGGGAACTAAGACTGGAAAGCCTGGAGGATAAGGTATGACAAAAGTGGAGGCTACCAGTTTTCTTCCCTTGGCCATCATCGATAAACATTCATTTAAAGGAACATATTCATAATTTTCTTCATCATACGCCAAGAAATAGGCTTCGCGCAAATTTCCTCCGGGCACTCCCGGTACTGCTTGAAATGAATGATGGAAGTAGCTAAAATCTGGTAGTGGAGGAACTTCCTTTGTTAATGAATGAATACGTTTATCCCGAATTTCTCTTTCTTTATCATTCAATGCTTTAAATTCATCATCCAGTTCATCAGCAATTTTTAAGAGAGCATTAATAAGATAAGTAATACTTCCTCTTGTAGTTCCAATATTAGTCATGAATAATACCGTATTCCGGGACGTTTTATTGATCTGGATATTGAATTTATCCATTAAATATTTATTCTTAAAGGTGTCACCGTCAACCCCTGTTTTTCCAATATACAAGGTGATTTTAGTAGGATCCAGCACGAATTCATCTTTTTCCCATGCCTCATCCATACGATTCCATCCTTCATTTTTGCTGTAATACTCCTTAAGGCCCGTTTGGCGGAACTCGTTTGGAATAAAGTCACTTACAGTCAATACATCAAAATACTTACTTAATTGAGGATTATCATTCACTTTAGCACGAAGCACCATAGCCATTTCTATGCTCTTCTCAACTAATTCGAACCCTTCCAGTTGTACTTGACGTCTACCTACATCCAAGGATGCCAACATTTGGTAATTTGGTGACGTAGAGGTGTGGGTCATGTAAGCTTCAAGAAATGTATTTTCAGTTTTTCTTCGGAAATCTTCATCCCAAATATGAATCATAGAGCCCTGCCTAAAGCTACTCAAAGTCTTGTGAGTACTCTGTGTTGCATAGACTCGAATTCGAACCTTATCCGGATCAGGTAACAAAGATTGATCTCCATTTTGCAAACCTTTTATATGGCTTTTGTACTGTTTCCTATAGGTAGCACTATTATATTTTTTGTAAAGTTTTTTCGCGGTAAACATGCCCGTTCGTTGCTTATAATTATAAGCAAATCCTGCAAATGCAAACCAGGCTTCATCCCACAAAAAAACCATATCCGGCTTAATGGCTAGAACTTCTTCCATGACACGCTCTACATTATATACGAGTCCGTCAAAAGTACAATTAGTCAAAAGCAACATTTTCACTTTATCCAGTCTTCCGGCATCTTTTAATTGTAATAGTTTCGATTTGATTTGGTCCAATGGAACTGCTCCATACATAGAGTACTCCTCAATTGGATATGAATCTAAATAAACGGGATAAGCACCTGCCAAAACCAAACCATAATGATGCGACTTATGGCAGTCACGATCAATAAGCACAACATCCTGTGGTTGAACTAATGCCTGCATTACTATTTTATTAGCAGTGGATGTTCCATTCGTAACAAAATAAGTGTATTGTGAACCATAGGCATCTCGCGCCATTTCCTGAGCTTTCTTTATCGGTCCGGTAGGTTGTAATAATGAATCTAATCCGCCGGTCGTCGCCGATGTTTCCGCCAAAAACATATTACGCCCATAAAAATCACCGAAATCATGAATCCATCTTGATTTGAAAACTGAATTTCCGCGGGATATTGGCATAGCATGAAAGACCCCCGTGGGTTTTTGACTATACTCAACCAAAGCCGAAAAGAAAGGAGTATTATAGCGTTCTGCTATTCCACGCATTATTGTAAGATGTAGTTCTTGAATATCTTCCGATTGATAAAAGATACGCCTGAAACCTTTAATAGTGCTGTCTTTTAGATCTCCTAATGAAGTATCTGTAACATAATACGTATCCAACTCGGGTCTAAGTTGCTTAATTAATTCTCCAATTATCGGACCCAGGTCTGTCTCCGACTTTGACGAAAAATCTAATTTTGATACTTCTTCAATATATGGTTTAATAAGAGGTGTAATCAGTTTTGAGTAGTACGGAGGCGCATATCGTAAAACGACTGCCTGAATATTGTGATTAAAAAGCAAGGCAATCATCACGTCCTGAAAGGAACGTTGCACAATAATACCATAACTGAATTTATCCTTTGGAGTTTGAAGATTTCTTAAACTATGCTTTAATTTATTTTCTTCCTGATCAGAAATATTATCTACAAATAAAACTTCGAAATGATTTTTTCTGATATTATGGTGCTTCTCATGTTCCTCGGCAGACTCCATACTGTGTTCTTCAAAATCGATGAAATCAGGGTTACTTTTATAGCTGTCTCCTAAGAGTTGTCTGGTGGTTTCTGCTACTAAATGAGATAAGGAGGCGTATTCATGACTGGTAAAAGCATTGTCAAGCTTTTGTAATCTTTCTTTACCAGGAAATGCAAAAAAGCACTCGACGCTTTTAAGGTCTTTGATTAATTCTTTGATTTTCTGCTTGTGATTTTTCTCATTAGCAGAGCCTTTGTGACAACGCGTTAGTTCGGAGGTCTCAATTTTTAATTTGTTCCAATAGTCTACACGTAGCTGTCCGATATTATAATAGGGTGCGCTTTTTTTCTTGTTTTGAGTCACGTTTTAGTTATTTGAGTGCAAGGCTAGTTTATTTCCTTGAGAATCTATAAAAATGGCAAAATATCCTGCATCTTCACTAATTAGTGTTTTTGGCATTACGATGCGCCCACCTACGTCTTCAACTTTATTTAAAACATCATTAAGGTCTTTGCCTCCATTTAAATATATCAAGGCACCCTTATCTGATGGAACAGATCCGGGACCGGCAATTACAGCACCCCCAATACCGGTTGTTACCGGAAAAAAGGCCATCGAATTCACATCTGTTATATTTTGAGCCATATCGATCCCGAATATGTGATTGTAAAATTCTACTGCCTGCTGAAAATCGGTTGCCGGAATTTCGAACCAGCTTACATAATCCTTAATCGTTGTTGTTTTCTTCTTTTTATGTGACGGTGTTCCACCCATTTTATCAGATTTAAATTGTACCATCCCCTTTATAGTGGATAGGAGAGTTTTGTTGTTCTAAAGCATTTTCCTTGATTTTTAATTCTGTGATTTTATCAAGTCGCGAAGGCTTTATTAATGGACCTAGAGAATCAAGATAAGGTGTTGCTATATTTGGCTGGTAAATACCAAAGGAATTAGTGCGAATATGATCGCGAAAACTTTTCAATGGTTGACCAAGGCGAAGAATACCTAATTCACGGCTTCGTTTTGCCCGAGAAATATTTAATTCGAGAGGTATTATTTCTTCAGTACCTTCAGATTGGTGTAAGATTCGTCCGTCCGGTCCACATACTATAGAACGTCCACATCCCCCGGTATCCAAACCATTAACATCAAAGAAATAACACTGATTAACTGATGCCATAGCCCTAACTATTGATAATTCAATTTCACGATCAATAGTTCCCGACATCGTTGGATGCATAATAACTTCAGCGCCCATTGTAGTTAAAGTGCGAATGGTCTCGGGAAACCACATATCATAACAAATCGATACTCCGAATCTTGCTACATTGGGCACATCAAAAACGCAAAAATCCTGTCCTGGTGTTACACCTGTCTCGTAAGGGTAAAAAGGAAACATTTTGCGATAACGCGTTACGATTTCGCCTTCTGGATTAATTACCGTTGCAGTATTGTATATTTTACCCTCACTCTTTTCAAATATAGATCCGGGGAGAAGCCAGATTCCGTATTTTTTAGCCATCGCCTGCATTTCTGTTTCAAAATTATTAGGTATTGGTTGTGCTGTATGAGTTAAGGGACCATAGGCGCACAGTTCACTAAACATAATCATTTCTATCCACGGATATAAATTCATTGTAATATCAATCTTCAGCTTCATCATTTCCACGTTGGAAGTGACAGCCGATACTTTCATTTGTATTCCTGCAATTGCGAATGGTTTCATATATTACTTATAGCTTTTTTAATTTCGACTTCCAATATGGATAATCCTTTCTCTAGTTGTTCGTCAGTAATAACGAGAGGTGATAAAATTCTAAGTACATTTTTATACGTCCCCGCACTCAAAACTATCAACCCATTATCTGCGCAACCTCTGACTATTTTAGGGCATATTTCTGAATCAGGTTGCCTCGGATCTTGGTTTTTAACAAATTCTATCGCCACCATTGCTCCTATACCCCGTACATCACCAATTTCAGGATGTTGTTTCATTAAATTTTGTAGTCTTTTAATAATGACTTGACCTACATGAAGGGCTTTTGCATTCAAGCCTATATCTTTCATATATTTAATAGTGGCAGATGCAGCGACACAACAAATTGGGCTGCCAATATAGGTGCCTCCAATTGATCCAATAGCGGCAGCATCCATCACTTCTGCTCTACCAACCACTGCAGCGATAGGCAAACCAGAACCCAATGACTTGGCATAGGTGCTAATATCAGGTTGAACCCCGTAGTGTTGCCAACTTGCCCAATGCCCTGTACGACAAAATCCGCTCTGAATTTCGTCCATAATCAGCATTATGCCATGCATATCACAGAACTGTCGTAGTCCTTCCAGATATTTTTGAGGTACAGCATTAAAACCACCTTCACCCTGAATAGGTTCAATAATAACCGCTGCTACACTCTTTACATCCACTAGATTAAGCGCACTTTCATGTAGCCTCTTTAGCTCATCTTCTACAAATGTATCCATATCACGTGTCCCGCGATATCTATAAAAATTTGGAAATGGTAATCGATAAACTTCTGGAGCAAACGGACCACAATCATATTTGTAGCTCACCTTACTCGTTAGTGCCATAGCCATCATGGTTCGGCCATGATAAGCACCTGTGTAGCAAAGTATAGCAGGCCTTCTGGTTGCTTGACGCGCTATTTTGATGGCGTTTTCAACTGCCTCAGCACCCGTACTCACCAACATTACTTTGGTTTCTTCGCCATGGGGTAAAATCTCTATAAGTTCTTCACATAATGATATGTATGGATCATAAGTAACCACGTTAAAACTTGTGTGCAGATACTTGCCCGCTTGTTCACGAATGGCCTCAACAACAGGTTTTGGACAATGTCCGGCATTAACAACACCGATTCCTCCTGCAAAATCGATAAGTTCTCGTCCATCTGCATCGATTATTATAGCTCCCTTTGCTTCTTTTACTGTAGCTGTATTAAATACTCCTACACCGTTTGCTACGGCTCTTTTTCTTCTTTCGAAGAGTTCTTCAGACTTAGTTAATTCCATTATTATATTAAAAATTCCATTTTTTTATAAGATAGGATTTATTAAGCTTTTTAACTATCAATTTGAAATTTAAATCGAAATTAGTTTTATGTTTTCAATTGTAATTTAAATTGTATAAAAATTAACTAAATTTAAATATTACCTGGCTAATAATTAGGCAGTTAAACAACAATCATAAGGTATGGTATTTTCTCATATCTAACTCAAAAGTTGGTATTGCCAAGAAAACTCTATAAATCCAATATAAACTTTGGAACTATTAATGTTTAATACTACAGAAATCCCCTATTATCCTGAGGTTAGCTTAAAAATTAAACTTCGCTGATTCTATTTAAAATAATGAAACTAATCGCTAATGCTAAATTCTTTAGCTTATCGAAACACATTCAAAATGATAGCTTAAAAGCTAGTATTGTAGAATTGTATAATGTTCATTTACTGCGATTGACAAATGTTCAATTACTAGGAGCAGAGGTTTCAGCGCTGTATCTAAAACAAAAAGTTTCTAGCGATAAATATGTAGAACCTTAAAATATTCTCACTTTATACGATGACCATGAATTTAAAGAAACTACATTATTATTTTCAAAAATTAGCAATTTTAAACTTATGAGGTACATACGGGTAAAGGAGGATGTGGAAAAGACACTCAGAAATATTTATGCCGTTAGAGGAAGCTAACCAAGGCTAAAACTCTTTAAAAAAATCTAGCCAAAAACTATTTATATATTACCTGTGAGGGTTGACTCATTTCATTCGTTGATCCTGAAATTGGGGGTGGTGCTCAACAAAAGCAGAAAGCTAAGCTTTTAAGACGCGTTCAAAACTATGGATCCTTTTCAGGATTAACTCATTTCATTCGTTGATCCTGAAATTGGGGTGGTGCTCAACAAAAGCAGAAAGCTAAGCTTTTAAGACGCGTTCAAAACTATGGATCCTTTTCAGGATTAACTCATTTCATTCGTTGATCCTGAAATTGGGGTGGTGCTCAACAAAAGCAGAAAGCTAAGCTTT